>CAYGSI010000061.1:0-1003 GCA_964352655.1 uncultured Rickettsiaceae bacterium | reverse complement strand
CTATAGTTAAATCGGTTAATTCTATTATATCTTCTATAGGTTTATTTTTTGATAACATTTTTCGTGCTATTTCAATATTTCTTTGTTCAGCCCCCTCAGCTTTACCTATCTCAACCCCCTTCTCAATGCCCTTCTCAATACCCTTTGTCATCCCCTTTTCTTCTGCAGAGACTATATAGTCACGTTCTTTTAGCGTTTCATTTCTTGAGGCTCTGTAAATGTTACGTTCTGCCGGGTCCATTTTTAAAATGTTAAGTCGGTTTGCAATCCGCTCCATGTAGGGAGATTTAAAATCTTCTTTTACCTCAGAATGTTTCATCATATATAGCCATTCATCAAGCTCATTTCTAATGACGTCATCAAACAAAGGTACGGAAATTACAAAATATTCTGGAAAAATATTAGGAGTATCAAAAGTTTGCATACCAATATCCATGATATGTACATTTTGCGGATGCTCGGTATCTACCTCATGAAACAAAGTTTTTCCGTGTTGAATCGGCGCTTTCATACTGCCAAAAGGAAAATATAGTAAATTAATGTGTATGATTTTTTTGATGGTTGAATAATCCTCATTACCTGAGATACTATCGACAATTAACCTGCTGCTATTGAAGCAAGCTTTGTGTAGAAATAGGTTTGTATAAGAGCGATCGATTTCGACGATATATTTATTTCCTTGCTCATCTTCAACTATTAAATCGGCAATAGAGCGTTTTAGCTCTTTATCTTCACGATTAGTTTCAGTTTCAAGCAGTGCCTTAATTTTAACTGGAGAATAGCCTTGTGATGAGAGTATAACAGAGATAAAGCCCTCAACAATATCATAATCACCTTTATCCTTTAGGAGATATTTAATCGCATAATCAAAAGAGACTAATGTTTTTTCGTTCATGGCCTTAATATAGTTAATTAAGCAAGATTAATTGTAGCATAAAATGAAGTTAATCGCTATGGTTTTTGAGTCTTAGGGAATATAGTTTCCGACCATTCATCGTTAATA
>CAYGSI010000060.1:0-1058 GCA_964352655.1 uncultured Rickettsiaceae bacterium | reverse complement strand
ACAAGGGATTGACTCACAAAATTATCAAAAAAAACTTCCGAAGTCAGGAAAATATCATTCCTGAAATCATCCCACTATCACATGAAATATCTATAACTACCGGTAAACTAATCACTACAACAAAACATCTAGGTCTATCATTAGGTGATAGAGCTTGTTTAGCTACCGCTATATATTTTAATATGGAAGTATACACCGCTGATAAAGTCTGGGAAAAACTAGACTTACCAAACATCAAAATACACCTAATCAGATAAGGCTTCTCATATGTCAATGCAAATAGGTTATATCCGAGTATCAAAAGCTGATGGTTCACAAAATCTTGATCTAGAAGAGGACGCACTACTCTCGGCTGGAGTTTCTAAAGAACGTATATACTCTGATAGTCAATCAGGCTCGAGGCACGACAACAGGCCAGGTCTCATTAATTGCTTACAGACTCTTCAAACTGGCAATACTCTAGTTGTCTGGAAGCTCATACCTTTAGCATATAGAGACAATATCTTCTGATCTAATCCAGGTAACGTATAATTAATTGTGTAAAACGGATAATTTCTCTGGCCAATATTGGAAGGCAGTGAGAGGGTATCTCTGCCAGTTATTAGCTTCAAAATCATTTATTACCATAAAGATTAGATCTAATAATCTATCTTCATTTTCAAAGGTAACTTTAGTCTTGGTTACTTTCCGTATCTGTCTATTGAGATTTTCTATACCATTAGTAGTATAAATCATTCTCCTAACTTCTACAGGATAATCAATATAAGTTAAGTAATCAACGATAAAATCTTCATCTATTAACTTGCTTATGGTCCTGCCATAAGTACTACGCCACCTCTCATAAAAGCTCCGAGACCGTTGATTTGATTGAATCCGTTTTTAATGTACTAAAAAACTCTATGAATCTTGAACATTCCAGACATAGAAGCCCTGTTAATTTCGTTGTTCATGTGCTCGCGTTTTTTTCAAAATAAATTCAAATAAAACATAATTCTGCCAGATAAAAAAAAAGCGCCCACGAATGAGCGCTTTTTCTAAGGAAATAATTATTTGCAAAT
>CAYGSI010000059.1:0-1215 GCA_964352655.1 uncultured Rickettsiaceae bacterium | reverse complement strand
CAGGGCGATTAAATTCTCTGAATAAAAAATGGAGAGGATGCTTGAAAAAATGTAGGATAGCGCTATTTTAGAAATTTGACAAAAACCAACAAAATAGCGCCGATGAAGAATATACTACATTATTTAGAAAAAATCCAGGATCCAAGACAAAATAGTGGAAAAAGGTAGTAAGTTAAATTCAATATTATCACTAGTTATATTAGGCTACGGAGCTGGTTGCAAAAGCCTTTTGGATGTTTGTAAATTTGGTAAAAAATTAAACTCTAGAGAAAAGAGAAAGCTGGGTTTTGATAAAAACACACCATCTCATCCCA
Organism: uncultured Rickettsiaceae bacterium; assembly: GCA_964352655.1. Classification (GTDB taxonomy): domain Bacteria; phylum Pseudomonadota; class Alphaproteobacteria; order Rickettsiales; family Rickettsiaceae; genus Megaera. Next base: position 901 of record CAYGSI010000059.1, on the reverse strand, counting down.
CAATTACAGAAACTATAAAAAAGCTTGATCCAGATGAACTAGAATCTGTATTTGGTGAAATAGTTAGTTTAAATAACGATAAAATCAAACAAATAGCTATAGATGGCAAATCTATATGCAGTACATCTAAAAGTGATGCTGGATTATTACATTTGTTAAGCGCATATTCTCCAGAAATTAGAGGAGTAGTTAGGCAAATTAAATCGGATTTAGCAGGTGGAGAAATTAAGGCTGCGACAAAAATTATACCAGCTATTAATGTAAAAAATAAGGTGATTACTGGAGATGCATTGTTTGCACAAGAAGAATTATGTTCTACTATAGTAAAAAATCAAGGTCATTATTTATTTAAAGTAAAAAAGAATAAAAAGCGTATAATTCGAGATATAGAGCAACTTTTTGGTTTACATAATACTCAAAAAATTCCTATCACTAAGTTTGAATCTACAAAAAAAGCTCATGGTAGAATCGATCACCGTGTTATCGAAGCTATGGAAACTAAGGCAAAATATTTCGGCGGCTGGGGTACTGCTACCATAAAACAAGTGCTCAAAATTACTAAACACACTACCAATATAAGGCGTAAAACCAATAGAATTGAGACACAATTTTTAATTTCAAGCCTAAAAGCTAAAGATGCTTCTGCTGAGGCAATTCTCAATATGTCTGTTAAGCACTGGGATATAGAAAATAATTTGCATCGCGCTCGTGATAGTAATTTTAAAGAAGATATTTGTAATATTGCATGTCATAAATCTCAACAAATATGCGCTGCCATGCGTAATTTAACTATATTCTTACTTAATAAAATAAACAATTCCATTACTAATTCTATCAACTCTATTCGAGATAAGATTACCCCTTTTCTTAACCTCTTAATTCAGAGAATTTAATCGCCCTG
>CAYGSI010000058.1:0-1391 GCA_964352655.1 uncultured Rickettsiaceae bacterium | reverse complement strand
CATAATAATGGAGTGTAGCCGACATTATCTTGTAAATTAATACTAGCTCCAATCTGTAAAAGTTTTTCGGCTGCTTTTGTTTGGCCTGACCATGCTGCAGCTCCTAATGGAGTGTATTTACAACTACTATCGGGTAAATTGATATTAACGCCTTTGTTTTTTAAAGCAACAATCACCTCAATCATGCCTCTTTGAGCAGCCAAATGAATCGGGCTTTTGTTATAAGTATTTGAAGCATTTAATTCTGACAATTGTACTTGTTCGACTAATTGTATCGCTTGCTCTTTGTTACCCGAATTTATAGCATTTATAAGTTGTTCTTTACTCATAGCTGGTTACCTATTTGATTCTTATTTAAATTTACGCCAACTAAACCAAAGGTTCTAACGAAAGCAGAGAGCTAAACCTTAGGTCACTCTAAATTCCTAGGTTAAAGCAATCCTAGATATTATGCAACATCTTATTCTCACTATCGATAATATAGACCATCGAAATATTTATGGTGTATAGGAAAATGTTATAAAAAACCACTACCGCTAACCCAAGCAGCTACAATAGTTGCAGTAGAAAAATTACGACCCCCCACTGCATATTGTTTGATCGTGCTGGTACTACGGCTTGTCTCTAAACCAATTATTAGCGTAACAACCAAAAATCCTATAAAAATTAGGACATCTAGATTCAGATCCATTTCTAATCCAGTTTTATTAATAAAGAACTGTTGTTTTTACTTATTTTGCATATAATGTCAACCAAAAAGAGGCAAAAACCAAAACAACTCATGAGTGTAAAATGATTTTTTTAAAAATACCATAGGTATGTGAAAAAAATTTGCAAAATTTTAAAATCAATTGACTTAAATATAACTTATGACAAAAAAATTTATAAGGTTTTATTTAATGATCCATACGGTAAAGATAGTTTTTCTGAGGAATTATAAAAAAAATTATTTTGTCTCTAAAAACTAGCTTACAACAATGATAAAAACAGGCTCATTTTAATTTTTCTATGCAATAAGGGTAACTGTAAATTTAGCTCCTTTTTTGCCATCGCTTTGGGCGTTAATAGATCCACCATGAACTTCGATGATTTTCTTAGCAACAGTAAGGCCAATACCTCGACCACAAGCTGGTGTTTTCGTCTTTGAAGGGGATGTTTCATTTAACTGTGTAAATCAAGTTGTAACCTGTCTGGAAAATGTATTTTCAGCTGAGAAACGATCAGCGCCCAATTGCTAATGGGTGAGGTCCATTTCTTCATTATCTTCATATAAGCACAATATACCAATTTTAGCAAGGCATTGTCTGAGGTAAATGAGCCTTTAGATTTAGTATTTGGGTAACGTATAAAAACTTGTGTAAAATTAAACTATGGGCTAAGCTAGTATAGCA
>CAYGSI010000057.1:0-1456 GCA_964352655.1 uncultured Rickettsiaceae bacterium | reverse complement strand
AAAAACCCCGAATATTCTTAAATTGTCCAACTAGACAACTCAGACGCTAGAAAAATGAGGGGTTTTGATATGATAGAAAATTCTCTCATCTTGCTTTTCTTTAAAGATATATTATCTATAACTTCTTTAGCAATGCCAAAATTTTTTCTAGAATTTGGTAATATTAGCTGCTATACTGCTGAATCATTGAGGTGTTTTTAAATCCGACAAAATCTAAGGCCAGGTAGCAAAGTGGTAATGCCGGGGACTGCAAATCCTCTATTCGCCGGTTCGATTCCGGCTCTGGCCTCCAAGTTTTTTTAATCATAAAAATGTCATGATTTATGCAATTCGTTGAGCAATTTTTGGAAATGATGGTCGCTGAACGCGGCATTGCTAAAAATTCTGTTTTAAGTTATAAGCGTGATTTGCAAGATTTTAATGAATTTCTTAGTAAGAATAAATTGTCAGAACTCAATTCTCAAACTTCTGATATTACAAAATTTATTGAAACATTGAATCAGAACAATATTTCAGCTCGATCTATAAATCGTAAAATCTCCACTATCAAATCTTATTTCAATTTTTTGATAAGCGAAAATCATATCTCTTACAATCCTGTTTTAGTTGCTGATTTACCGAAATATTATGATAAGTTACCAAAATTTTTATCTATTGAAGAGATTAAAAATTTATTAAATTTTTGTAAAGAGGATAAAACTCCAGAAGGTTTACGCCTAAATGCAATGATCCATCTTTTATATGCAAGTGGTATGCGAGTTAGTGAACTTGTTAGTTTAAAATTAGTTGAGCTAACTAGCGGTATTAAATCTAGTGAAATTAGAAAGAGTTTTTTAATCAAAGGTAAAGGGAGCAAGGAAAGAATAATTGTGATTAATGATCAAGCAAGAGAGGCTCTCAAAGAATATTTGCAAATTCGGCAAGCTTTTTCATTTGGCAAAACTCCAAAAGCTAAACAATATTTTTTTGTCAGTCACGCCCTGCAAGGACATATGACACGACAAAATTTTGCTTTATTATTAAAGAAAGCAGCCATCAATGCTTCTCTAGATCCTAACAATATATCCCCGCATATTTTACGTCATAGTTTTGCAAGCCACTTGCTTGAAGGAGGCGCAGACTTAAGAGTTATACAAGAGCTACTGGGACATAGTGATATTAGCACAACTCAAATATATACACATATTCAAACTGACTACTTAAAAAAGATCTTAAAAAATTTTCATCCTTTATAGCATAAGAACAAGTATATTAACTCATAAGCAATTCATTTAGTGAGGTTTTTTCTCGATTTTTTTTCCTAATTTCATACAATTTGTTAAAAACGCCAGTTAAGGATAAGGAGTAATTTTAGGTTTGCATGGTTTAAATTGGAAAGCAATAAGAGCAGAGATAAGAGAAACAAAGCTCAGCAAATATGCGCCGCTTTACGTAACCTTGCTATTTTCCTACTCAA
>CAYGSI010000056.1:0-1489 GCA_964352655.1 uncultured Rickettsiaceae bacterium | reverse complement strand
TACTAGCTTAGCCCATAGTTTAATTTTACACAAGTTTTTATACGTTACCTAAAAATTTTATGTACAGACGCCTATGATACCCAGAGCAAATATAAAATATCGTCTCAGCACTCCACTTCAAAATCCGAAACTTCTCTTGTGGAAAGAAAAATCTCTGATTCGCCATTATCTCGCTCGCTTTAACACGTGAATTAAGCTATATTCTAAGGCTTTCGATATGATAGAAAATTCTCTCATCTTGCTTTTCTTTAAAGATATATTATCTATACTTCGGTAATGCCATAATTGAGGCAGACGAAAACTAGTAATTTATTTTAGTTTATGTTAAACTGGCTAGCTGAGAAATTAGTTTAAATTTTATTTAAAATGTCATCTATACAAAATACTTCTGAAATCGACCCTTATATTGACTTAGAGCAAGAAATTTTCACTCTTAAGAAACAATTAAATGCTGTTATTTTGGCTCATTATTATCAAGATACGGAAATCCAAGATATCGCTGATTTTATCGGTGATTCTCTCGAGCTTGCTAGATATGCTACTACTGTCAACGCAGATGTTGTTGTATTTTGTGGTGTCAAATTCATGGCCGAATCCGCTCACATCTTAAACCCTGGTAAAAAAATATTAATACCAGATTTAAATGCTGGATGCTCTTTAGAAGATTCTTGCCCTCCAGATAAATTTAAAAAATTTAAAGAACAATACCCAGACCATCTTGCAGTAACTTATATTAATTGCTCTGCTGAAATCAAAGCCTTATCAGATGTTATTGTTACCTCATCAAGCGCTGAAAAAATTATTAATTCAATTCCACTGGAGCAAAAAATTATTTTTGCTCCAGATAAACATTTAGGGAGTTATTTAATCAAAAAAACTGGCAGACAAATGGTTTTATGGGAAGGCACATGCGTTGTTCATGAAAATTTTTCTGAACGAGAGTTAATTCGTTTAAAAACCCAGCATCCTAAATCGATTATCATTGCTCACCCTGAATGTCCAGCTCATTTACTCGATTATGCTAACCATATTGGCTCTACTTCTTCATTATTAAACTATACAAAAAATAATAATGGCTCAGAATTTATTGTATTGACTGAACCAGATATTATTCATCAAATGCATAAAATTTCACCAAAAAGCACTTTCCATGACGTACCGTCTATTAATCAATCTGGTTGCACCTCTTGCAGCCTGTGTCCGTTCATGAAAATGAATAGCTTAGAAAAATTATATTTATGTATGAAAAACCAATCTCCAGAAATAATATTACCAAATAACATTAAAAAAGCAGCGAAATTATCTTTAGATAGAATGATTTCTGGTAAATTTTAATTTCAAGATAATAATAAATTTGCTAGCACAAGGCGGGCATTTAATAAATACTGAAATATTTTTTTACTATTATTAATTGTAGAGCAACAAAAATCTTTAATATTTTCCTGACTTCGGAAGTTTTTTTTGATAATTTTGTGAGTCAATCCCTTGT
>CAYGSI010000055.1:0-1849 GCA_964352655.1 uncultured Rickettsiaceae bacterium | reverse complement strand
TCCTGACTTCGGAAGTTTTTTTTAAAGAAAGTAAGTGTATCTATGGCATTGCGGCAAGTTGAGGCACTACATTTAAGCTGAGATAAATCTGTTTGGAGGTCTCATTTTTATGAGTTTATAGATGGGCGCTAAATTTGCAGGAAAGTCTGTGGAGATGCTAAATGATTTATCATGACTCACGATATCCACTTCCTGTACTTGCCATAATAATTCATGCAACTGTTCAATTGGCATGTAGCACTTAGCTCTTCGCATGGTTAACTCTAATGTTCTAATTAGTACAAGCGCTATGTAACAAATTGCAAAATGTGCCTTGATGCGAGCTGGTGTGTAGTGGAATACTGGTCTAATTTTCAGGTTATATTTGCTAATCCTAAAAGTCTGTTCTATTTGCCATAGCCCTGAATAATATTGCAATATCTCTGAGGGGTTGCATTTTTTAATATTAGTTTGGATGGCGAAATATCCATCAAACTGCTCTGCCTCCTTGAGTTTGTCTTGGTCTATGTTTATAATACTATCTCCGTGTGATAACGTAACATATGATTTACGCAAAGCTCCAGATAATTTGCTCTTTGCTTTCTGGCCAATCTGTTTGTAAATTTTTTTGAGAGCTTTATCTCGATCATAGGCATCTTTTTTTGCCCTGGCTGCGCTATGATAAAACATCAATTGATGACCTGTTGGCTCTTTGGTCTTTTTATCGATAAAAATATGTGACTTACCCTTAATTCCATCGCTAATATTTATATAATCCTCGTCAGATAAAGCTTTGTTAATAATATCTTTCGAACTATTCTTAAGCCTAGCGCCAATGATGTATTCCATACCAGCAGCTGCTATTTGGTGAGTGTTATGCTTATTAATTAAGCCACTATCAGCAACTACGATAACTCTATCAATTTTATATTTTTTACGCAAAGCCGTTAATGTGGGTATCAAAGTATTGCCTTCATAACTATTACCTTCGAAAATTTCATAAGCTACAGGAAGGCCGTGATGAGTTACAATCATAGCAAGCATTATCTGCACGTGCTGCGATTTACCATCTTTGCTAAAGCCCAAATTGCGTAACTCATCTTGGGTATTGGTCTCAAAGTAAATACTAGTTAGATCATAAAATAATACATCTAATTTTTGCTGCTCTTCTGCTAGTAATCGTTTGGTATTACTATATCCGCAAGCTTGAATCTTAGAAATTGCCTCGTCATTAATTCTATCCATTAATTTATAGATATTATCTACCTTTAGATCGTAGCCAAAATTACTTGCAATCTTGGCTGTATAGTTTTTGCTCTTTGGATCTATTATTCGCATGATTGCTAGCTGAGAGAGCATCTCATTACCCTTTGGTTTAAGCGATGTATTAGCAAATATAGCAGAGAATAATTTATTATAAACATCGTGAAATCCCCTAACACGAGTTGTGCATGAAGAAATATCAGCTGCGGTTTGTACAACTAACGAATTTAAAGATGCTTTTGGGGCTTTATCCGAATGCATAGTGCTTAGATAGTTCTCGGCAGTAAGTTTAAGCTCAGCTAATTCTTCTTCATTTTTAGCGCAACCAAAGCTTTTTAATATCCTAGAATATGGATGTTTTTTGCCCGGAAGCCTTTGCGAGGCAACCAACAATACTGAAGTAGTACCACTACTATTTTGCTTAAGCCTGATGTACATAGCAATTTACCATAATAATATCTAGCTCATATTATCATAATCAAAAGCCCTTGTCTATACAAACACTACCAAGACACTACAAATACGCTACAAAAAAAGCCATTGCGACCTTTATAACACAAGGGATTGACTCACAAAATTATCAAAAAAAACTTCCGAAGTCAGGAAA
>CAYGSI010000054.1:0-2196 GCA_964352655.1 uncultured Rickettsiaceae bacterium | reverse complement strand
AATGGAAAACATAATTTTACTTCGGAATCACAATACGGAAACAAGCACCTGATATTCCATCACTTTTTGCCGTAATAGTGCCTCCGTGCGCCTCAACTGCTGATTTACATAATGCAAGACCCACTCCACGCCCCTCAGCCTTAGACTCAGTGTTAGATCCCATTTTAAATGGTGTGAAGATATCATATATATCATTTTTTGGAATCCCTATCCCCTGATCATCTATTACAAACTCAATATAATCCTTCTTACTGATAAGGCTGATCTTAACCTCTCCTTCTTTACTAAATTTTATCGCATTAATTACCAAATTATCTATGACTTGTCGCATATAATTTGCATCAAGAGATACAATAATTTCAGGATCAATTGATAGCTTAAAATCAAGAGGTTTGTTTTCTAAATAAATATTTCTACAAATTTTCACTCTGTTTTCTACAAGTTCACTAAAATTAATTTTCGACTTTTCTAGATTAATTTTTTTGACCTCAAGATTAACCAGATCCAACATATTTAATATCATAGTAGATAAACGCTCAGAATTCTTATATACTTGATAAGATATCTCCTTAAGTTGTTTTGGTGAGTACTTCTCTAGTCCATCATGCAGCATTTGAGCAAAATTCTTTACATTACCAACAGGCAAGCGTAACTCATGATGAATATTGTTCAATATTTTCTGTGCCGTTGCACCTAAACGATCTATTTCCTTATTGTTATCAGATTCCCGAGCAGTATAATGATTCACTTTTTTGTTCAAATTTGTCATTTTATGGCTAAGATGAATAACTTTAGTTTTTAAACCCTTCGCACGCCTTTCTGTCCTTTCTAAATATTGCTGCTTGGGTTTAAAAAACATCACCAATATTGTACCCATCAACAGTAATATATAGGATATTGCAAGTTTTAAATCACTAAACATGAATAATGAAAGTGATGTTTCTATAATTTCTACATAATAACGTAAAAATTGTACGCTCAAGACAAAACCTAATAACATAATAAATATAACTACTGGCCATCGTACTAAAGTCGATAAGACAACAAAATTAAGTAACAATGTCATTAACTGAAATTGGCTAAAATTACTTATAATTACTTGTATAAAACCGGTAAAAGCTAAAGTATAAATTAGTGAAAAGTTCCAAATAAAATAAATAATTTTAGACTTTTTATATGCATCAGACCACAATGGGTAGCTTATTAATGATGTAGACAGCAGGAAAATAGATGGGTATATAAAATTAATTAAATTTTTAAAAATTAACCTTGACTCTAAGGGTATTGTTTGAATAGAGAAATACGTTAAAAAAATACAAAATAATCCAAATGTTATATAAACGCTCTCTTGTTTTGGTGAATTCTGTTTACAAAATGTTGTTAGTTTAAAATTTTTAAACCATTCAATAATTGATATATATGTTTTTTTTTTATCTTGTCGTATTTTTTCTAATGGCGAATAATCCTTTATACCGACCCAACCTCCTTTCTGATTCAGTAGGTAATGTACAGAAAACATAAATACAGCATTGGCAACCATACCCGGAACAACTCCATCAATAGTATATTCATCTAGAAAAAAATTCCATAAAATAACTGTAAAAAAACCAGCCACCATTCCTATTAAAACTGTTTGAGATGTACTTCTAAAACCCATTATTGCAAATATAAAAGGTACTGACACTATAGGCATATAAAACGACTTAGTTTTGATTATTAACTGCAGCAGATTGTCACTATATAAAGCAAGAATAAAGGCAAATACTCCTAAAATAATAGATGTAATACGAGAGACCAATAATTCATTTTTGAACTTTACACCTATGGGTTGAAGAAAACCATTAGTAAATAAAACTGATGTTGAATTAATATAACTATCCGCAGTAGACATCATCATCGCTAATATTCCAGCTAAAGTGCACCCCTTTAATCCATTATATGAATAATCCATAATAATATGTTTAGCAACTTCACTAGGATCTATATCTGGGTAAATAGCAATAGAAATTACTCCTATCCATGAAATGACCAAACTCAATACAAAGAATACAAATGCCGAAATTATAAATGATTTTCGTACTTGAAACACATCCTTGGCCATCGAAATTCTTTGAAATATTGCTGGATCAAAAGAAGGAATTGCTACCCAAAAGAAAATGAATAGGTAATATAGGGACTTTTTAGAAGAAAAATCTA
>CAYGSI010000053.1:0-2781 GCA_964352655.1 uncultured Rickettsiaceae bacterium | reverse complement strand
TAAACACAGGCTACTTACGAGCACAATTTAATTTACACAGTTATTTGAATACTCCATATAAATCTTTTAGCTTGTAAGGCATCTAAATTCTCTCGATAAAATGACCGGAAGATTATCACATAAATTCAGTATGCATTATGGGTCTGTTGAATTCTCAAAAAGTGCTTTTTTTTTGCAAAAAATTTATAGCACAAAGTTGCTAGATGGATCATTCGTAGACTCAAAACTTACATTTTGATAAATTTGAGGTAGTTTTCGGCTAGTTTTGTTGTGATTTTTCAAATTTTTGACGTAATTTCCCCTTGGCATAACAAAAATCTTAGTGGAGAACCAATCACGATTAACCTTTTTAAATTGAAGCAAATTGCCTGCATAAATGCTGCAAACTGATTTTTCGTAATACCTTTATATCTCGCTCTCTTATTATCCTGCGAGAACACATTTTCAAAAGGAGCTCTCGTTTTAATGTAATATTTATCTAAACCTCGGTTCTTATCCTTCATATTATTCTTTTTTACAGCAGCTAGATGCAATCCCTTTATAGCAGCGGTTTGTTTCGCATGTTTATCGCAATAAGCCTTATCTGCGTAAGTTGCACCGCTACTCGGAGCCACATACTTAAATCCCTTAGAATCATTCACGTTCGCTTTTGTTATTGCAATCTTGTTAATCAGCCCATGTCTCATATCTACACTCACATGTTTTTTGAATCCATACCAGAACTTATTTTTTCCCTTGCAGGCAATTGAGTAAAGGCAAGGGTATAAAATTGCTTGCTAGGCCAAAAATTGATTCGTAGTACAAGCAATTTAATTGTTTGTTAACTAAGATGCTACTATAATTAATAGGTAAAGCACAAAATATATTAATTAATTAATGGTAGCATTTGATGAGTAAAGATAATAATCAGGATAAGAAAGCATATTGGCAAGCAAAGATAGATAAGTGGTATAAAAGCTCTTTTGCGATAAAAGATAACGGCGAATATGCCACTAATTTAATTGAAAAATCTCAAAAAGAGACAATATTTTTATCAGTCTTAAATACACTCAAAGATAATTTTGCATCAAATCGCGTTATGGGAGAAGGTGAACATACATACAAATTCACAAATAAAGAAAAGGCTCTAAAATATATCCTTGCTATTGAAAAAAGCATTGATAAGAAAGTTCAGCAATTGAATAAACAAATCGCTGCAATGCTGGATAATGGATCCGAATTGACGATCAATACAATCCCTATAGAAAAAGATGATCTACCGTTAAAAGTAAATGATTTTGGTGCATTTACCCCTAAAGAATACACTAAACTGCAAAAAGCTGCCAATAATCTAAGTCAAAATACTCAAGATGAAAAAAGTAAAAAACAACTGAATATTTTAGGGAAAGAATTTGGCTATAAAAAACAAATTGATAAAAAAAATGCCCTTAAAATCATTGATCCAAAAATTGCCGAGCAGGTGTTGGAATATAACCATCTTGAACTTAAGGAGCTAGCAACTAAAGTGGAGGAAGGTAAAGAAATTCAGATTGATGGTGAAATTTATAAGCCTAGAGATTCCCTTAAAAATATATTGTCATCTTATCTTAAAAAAATGGCGGAAACAAAATCAAAAGTGGGTAATGCTGATAGAGCTTATGAGATTAACATTGATAAACAAGCTGGAATAACTGGCAAAAAATTGACTTATATTAACAATAAAGCCAAAGAGTTGGATAGTAAAGACCTTATAAAAAACCTTGACAATAAAGGCCTAACCAAATTAATGACTACAATTAAAGTAGCGGCCCCCGGGATAATCAAATTTTCTTATAATAATACGGAGACAGCGCTAACTTACCAAGCTGGAACAAAACAATTGCTTATAGAAGAAATTGATAATATTAGGCAGCTTAAGTTTCAGCAATCTCAAATGCAAAATGATGGCAAAAATGAAAAAGAATTTTCTCACAAAATTAAAAATTTCACCAAACTTATAGAGACTAAATCTGCTATTGAAATTGCCAGAATGGTGGATAAAGAAGTTAATGGGATTAATGTTGAAAAAAATTCTACTAGGGATAATGAAATATTCACTGGCTTGCTTGAGAATTTACCAGCAAAACATTGGGATAAAGTAAAGACGATTGGTAATGAACTTGAAAAAAGGCGAAATAGCTCTAAGGGGCTTTTAAAATTTAAGGATGCAATGGCAGCCATTGGTAATGCTTTTGTGCGGATATTTAAAAAACAAAAAATCAGTAATCCAGAAATTGCTAGTGCCAAAGATGAAATCAATCAAATTGTCAACAAAGGCAATAAAAACGTAGCTAAACTGCAAATATCAAAACAAGAACAGAGAAAGGAAAAAAACTTAGAGGCCTCAAAAATCCCAAAGAAGCCAAGTTTAGAACAGCTTAAACAAAGTCTTAAAGGTAGTGGGCTGGTGCATCAAGGCGGTAGAATTATCAAAAATATACCTAATGCAAATCTCTCTAAACCGAGCGGACGTTCAAAATAAGACTCTGGGGGACTATTGTACATATCACCGAGTGAAATGGTTCATTTTATACAAAAAATAGAAAATTATCAGGAGGCTATATGATGTAAAAATAATTAATGATAAGTGAGTATATGTTAACTTGTAACATTATGGGATAAAAAAATAACAATAAGAATTACACCTGTAAAATTTAAAAAAATTGTCTAGACAAATCGAACCACCTTACGACGTACGCTTTTGGGGATTAGTCCCTCCGTCAAAATCCCTGCATCCTATATGAAGCAAGGGATTTAAGAGTA
>CAYGSI010000052.1:0-2879 GCA_964352655.1 uncultured Rickettsiaceae bacterium | reverse complement strand
AATCCTGCCGCAAAAGTAATATCTACATCATAACCATTGCCGCCATCGCCGCCATCGCCGCCATCGCCGCCAACGCCGAGAGTGCCGCCCTCGCCGCCCTCGCCGCCATCGCCGCCAATGTACATAGTTCGTGCACTAACAGTCGTATCCTCTACAAAATTAAACTGAGCAACACCGCCATTACCGCCATTACCGCCCTTGCCGCCATCGCCGCCAGCGCCGCCATCGCCGCCAGCGCCGCCAGCGCCGCCATTGCCGCCTAAAAATATATCCGAGTTACCTTTATCCGCAACCACAACAATATTACCAAAATTACCAAAACCTTGACCGCCATTGCCACCATTGCCACCATTGCCGACATCGCCGCCATTGCCACCATCACCGCCATCGCCGCCAATGAAGAGCTGATTTCCAACCATGACAACTCCATTAAATACTATACCAGTACCACCTACAGCATTACCACCATTGCCGCCATCGCCGCCATTATTGCTGCCAGCAAGAGAATTGCCGCCAGTGCCGCCAGCGCCGCCAATTTGTAAATTAGTTAGATTAACATTTGATGCAAAGATTTTTACAGCACCAATATCACCGCCAATGCCGCCCTTACCGCCAGCGCCGCCAATGCCGCCAATGCCGCCATCACCGACATCGCCGAGAGTGCCGCTATTGCCGCCCTTGCCGCCATTGCCGCCAATGTACATAGCTCGTGCACTAACAGTCTTATCCTCTACAAAATTAAACTGAGCAACACCGCCATTACCGCCATTACCGCCCTTGCCGCCATCGCCGCCAGCGCTGCCATCGCCGCCCTCGCCGCCATCGCCGCCAGCGCCGCCAGCGCCGCCATCGCCGCCTAAGTGTATCTCATCGCCTTCATCCGCAACCACAACAGTGACATTATTACGAAAATTACCAAAACCTTGACCGCCAGTGCCGCCAGCGCCGCCATCGCCGCTATCTTTGCCATCTTCGCCATCGCCGCCATCGCCGCCAACGGCGCCATTGCCGCCATCGCCGCCATCGCCGCCAATTAAGAGCTGCTCTCCAACAGTGACAACTCCAGTAAATACTATACCAGCAGCTTCATCATTGTTAGCAGGGTCATTTACAGCATTACCGCCAGTGCCACCAGTGCCACCATACTTATTCTTGTTACCTATGCTGCCATCGCCGCCCTCGCCGCCATCGCCGCCTAATTGCATAGTATTACCTAGATTTACCACTTGCATACGTGCTTTAGAATCGCCGCCATCGCCGCCAGCGGCCCCAATAGTACTAGTATTAGAATCGCCGGCATTGCCGCCAATGCCGCCATCGCCGCCAAGATATAAATTTTCCAGATTTAACTCACCAGTTACAATAAAATCACCTCTGCCGCCAGCTCCTGCTACGCCTGCTACGCCAGTTCCTGCTGATGAGCCATCGCCGCCAGTGCCGCCATTGCCGCCGGCTTTCATATCAATCGCCTGTAAAGCACCTCCAAATAACACACCAGCATTTCCAGCAAAGTTAATTATAGCATTACCACCATTGCCACCAGCGCCGCCAGCATTATCATCACTAGCATTACCACCATCGCCGCCATCGCCGCCTAAGTATATATCAAAATCAACATCAGTTCGTACTACATTAGCAACGAAAGTTGCTGAAGCAACGCCAGCCTCACCGCCAGCTTTACCAGCAGCTTCATCAGTAGCATTGCTGCCCCTGCCACCATCGCCGCCTAATTTGATGTCGCCACCATCTGCTATTTTTAAAATACCTGTTACAGTCAGAGCACCATTCCCGCCATCTTTACCATCTGCAACAACACCATCAGCATTAGAGCCTGAGCCTGCAACAGCAAGATTTGTCGTATTTAACGTACCACCAAAACTTCCTTGACCATCCCCGCCTGCTCCTACTGCGCCACCATCACGGCCAACGCGCACTTTGGTAGCAAAAGTATTGCCATCATTAGCAACTGATAACTTCCCGGCAACTGCAACGACAGTGCCATCAGTACCAAGATTTATCTCTTTTAAGCTAGCACCATTTGCACCAACATTACCGTTAATTACGTGCAGGTGATCAGTATTGGCATTTATCACTCCTTTTCCATTAGTTCCTGTATTATTTACAACATCACCAGTTATAGTAACAATACCAGCTTTGTTAAGATTTATAACACCATCCCCTAAAAACTTAACGTTGGTAGCCGTTAGATTATGATTTAAATTTACAGTTGCTGCGCCGGCGTCGGCACCAACAGCCGAGCCAATGTTAACTTCAGCAAGCGCATTAACACCACCAATAGCTTCCCCAAAAACAACCTCCTTGCCGGATGCAATATTCAAAATACCACTAGCAGCAGCATTACTATTTATTCTTCTACCTATAGTAGTGTTTGAGTTAATAGTCATGGTACCATTACCAACATTACTACCATCACTACCAAGAGTCACCTTACCAAGACCAGTGTAAGTATTTGCAGCGATATCACCACCATCCTGAGTAAAAAACTCATCTCCAGCAGCACCTGTTCCAGTCAAAGTTAAAACCTGCCCATCATTAACCAAAATATCAAGAGCGCTGTCGCCAGCACGATCTGCCATAGAACCGATAGAAATATTAGCGCTCACTATAAATAAACCAGGATTTCTAACATCAATAGCTTTAATTATAGCATTTGCAATATCTGCATTTACTCTAGGCGGCACCTCAACATTATTATATTTTAATGTAGCGTTATTTGTAAAAGGCACGCTGTTGCCTTCATCTTGATTAAGCCCCGCACCAGTAGAAAGGATAGCATTACCTATCACTGATCTCTTAGTAGCATCAAATGCCTCAGCTTCTTGCAGGCCTGTTGCCAGCACTGCCATTGCGGAGGCGGT
>CAYGSI010000051.1:0-2899 GCA_964352655.1 uncultured Rickettsiaceae bacterium | reverse complement strand
GGAATGCTTGTAGTCGTGGCCAAACAGAAGTAGTAAAATTATTGCTAGAGAAGGGGGTAGAAATTGATTACAGAATGAAAAAACAAAATGATCAAACTGTTTTGTTGTGTTTGACATCAGAAAATAATAATTCTAACAGAGTAAAATGCATAGAGGAGTTACTAATTGCCGGTGCAGATTTAACTATTCGCGATAAGCAAGGTAAAAACGCCTTAGACTATGTAACCGAGAAGGATAATCAAGTAGTTTGTCAAAAGATTAATTTAATTAAATTGGCAGCAATTTTGGCTGAAGGGAATGTTATCAGTACTGAACAAATTGATGAATTGGCTGGTAATAATGCCTTGCACAGCAAAGATATGCAGGAGTTTTTTCTAAAGCGAATATCACATATATTATTGCACGATAAGCATAAGATAACAAAAAGCAATATTGAAGAGAATTGCAAATTAATACCAAATATATTGGTAAAAGCAATTCAAGAGTTATCAGTATCAGAAGTTAAGGATAAATTGATTAAAAAATCAATGCCATTAGAAAAAATCATTATAACTAATGATACGATTTATAAATTTGAACTGCCTAAAATAAAGAACCCGAGTGACGATTTGCAAAATAGCCAGCAAATGCAAAAGTTGCTTGAGATGATAGCTGAAGGGAACAATCGAATTACAGGTAAGATTGCTGATCAAAATAACCAGCAGGCAATTTTATTATTTGGTAATACTGGCGCTGGTAAGACTACCTTAGCAAATTTACTAGCAGGCAATGGTTTGCAAGCAATTTTTGATGATGAAACTGGTGATATGGTTCTAGAAAAATTGAACTTAAATGTTAACACAGCTACAATTGGCCACAAAAGCAAGTCAGAAACTACTATTCCAAATAAGTTTCTTGCTAAATATCAAAATAATCAACAAAAATATATCACTATCTGGGATTGCCCGGGCTTGAATGATACCCAAACTGAGCAAGAAACAGCAAATAGCTTTTATATTCAAAATATTTACAATAATTATAATAAAATAAAGATAGTTCTTGTAGTAAAAGATGGTGATTTATACAACAACAAGGCGGAGAAATTCCTTGAGATTATAACGCAATTTTGTGGTTCCTTTGCTGCTAATAAGATTGCGCATCAAAGTATTTGTTTAGTTGTTAATGGTAGTCAAAGCTGGAAACAGCCAAAACATGTAGCAAGTAAGCTAAACAACATTTTAGAAGATAGAAGAAAAGATTTATCAGAAACTGTTGTCAAGCTGATAGAAAACATCAAAGATAACATTAAGAAAATTCATATTTTTAAAACTCCTGCTAATGAAGGTAAAATAGAGGCAATAGAGCTAACTGGTAGCGAGAATTTTATCGAAGTAATTGATCAAAGCTGTGAGTATGTTGCCAGTAATAAAACCCCCCTACAAGTTCAGCTATCAAAAGGCGCTTTGGAGCATTGTAAATCTGTAATTAAGATGAGCGTTAGCAATGTCAAATATATTCTTGATATCGTTAAATCGGCATGTATTAAACCTACATCACTATTATTGACGAATGATAAGACGGGTAAAGATAATTTTTTCATTCAGCACCAGGAAAGTATAAAAAAGATGCTGCCAAAGAATATTTTTATACGTCAAAATAAGTTAGCGGAGCATAAAGATTCTGAGAGTTTCATAATTATTAGGCAAATACATAAATTGCTTGAGCAGCTGAGTAAAGAAGCTATCGGTAAGATTTCCGGTTTTGAAGCTATTGGTAAAATTAGTAAAATACTGGATATATTTGAAGAATATGTTGTTGGGGAGCATGCTGAAAATTCTAAAATGGCAGTTTATCAATTGAACTACGCCCTTAAACAACAGATTCATTATATGGAATTATTTTCCAGCGTAATTACTAGCCAAAAAAACACTACAAAGGAGGACTTACAAGCTACTGATATAAAAGCGCTGTATAATTCTCTAAACCTATCAGATTGGTTAGAGTTTGTTGGGCATGCATTACGCAGCGAGTATAAGCAGCAGGTAAAGAATATCGAATTTGCTAAGGAAGGAGAAGTTGTTAAACCAAGTATAAAATCAAAAAAAATCTTTGAGGAAGCAGTGGAATATTTGAATCAATTTGAAAAGGACAATGCTTGTCGTAAAAAATTGGCTGTAGCATATACTAAGATTGGTATGGTGAATATTGAAAGCAAAGATTATGAAAAAGCTATTACTAATCTAAAGAAGGCGCTGATATATCAAAAAGATAGCCAGATTTGTAAGAAGATTGGCGATTGCTACGTTAAATTGGAGCAACATGAAGATGCGGTTAAATATTATGCAGCTGTTGAGAATATTATAGAATTAAAGAAATGTCACAAAATCCTAATACAAAAGAATAACCATGATCCTGCAATCAGAGAAAAATTTGGTGATGTTTGGTTTGAACTAGGTTATTTTAATAAAGCCCAAAAATGTTATGGTAATGCACTTAGCCTGACTAGTAACGTGTCAAATGAAAATGATGCATTAAGACTATATCAGAAAAAATTTAACTGTCTAAGCACATCAGTAAAACAGCAAAAATTAGAACAAATGAAGGAAAAACACCAACTTGGCGATTTATTTGATTATTCCTTAATATTGCCACAAGAACAGAAAAATGAGTTATTGCTTGGTGATAAGGGTAAGGAAGAAGTTGATGATAATTTTTGAGTCAATATGTTACATGAACCAAATAGGGGTTCTAAGCCGTAACCTGATAAATTTCTGATTTATTAAACACAATTTGTATAACAGTAAAACCCTTTGTTTATAATATGTACAGAGGATTTTTTCCTGACTTCATATTGGTTTATCATATGCTATACTAGCTTAGCCCATAGTTTAATTTTACACAAGTTTTTATACGTTACCAT
>CAYGSI010000050.1:0-3260 GCA_964352655.1 uncultured Rickettsiaceae bacterium | reverse complement strand
GATAAGATTACCCCTTTTCTTAACCTCTTAATTCAGAGAATTTAATCGCCCTGCACAAATGAATTAACTCTAGTTCAGAGCTATATATTTGCGCCAAAATTTACTGAATTTTTTATCATAAATCTCTTCTTTTGAAGCAATATTTTCAAATAAATATGGTTCTTTAGCGTATAGGTGAAAAAATTCTATAGCATCTTCTGACTTTAGTTCTGCTAAAATTTCTGCAACTAATCTAGGTGTTTGAAAATGCTGCCAATCCACTGGCTCATTCCATGTGCCGCCCCAGATATAGAAACCATTTTTTTTTAAAATATCTACGATTTCTTCAACCATTCCAGGGCGTAAATTTGTTCTGTTTAAATATTCTTTTCCCTTGTGGGGCAAAATTTTTATCTCACCTTGTTTTGATTTTGAGTTTAATTCTATATAAGGATTTTGTACTGGGTTTATATCGATGGCTAAGCCATAAGCATGAATTGATAGCAGATTTGCATTGCCAGTGATTCTTCTACAATTGTAGCAAGATGTATTGTTAGCTGCTAGCGATAGCTCATCATTTCCATTATAATATTCGATCCTTTTTGCCTTATTAATAGGAAATTTTTTGCAATATAATTCTCTAAAAATATTAACCACATATTCTGCAGCAGCATCCATTACTACTATTTCTCCATTATTATGTATCTTACCTGCAAAATCATAATGGCTAAAATTTATTAATTTTAATCTATCAAGATTTATCGGGCAAGATGGCTTGTAAGTGCCTTTAGTAATCATTTGTTGTTTTAACTTATCCTTGATCAAAGAAATCTTACTAAAAAAGGCCGGTGTTTGAGTGTTAGGCATACCAAGGAGGCTGTTAGAAAAAATATTTAAGATTCATTTGATTACTTTAATTGAATTAGTGAAATAATCATATATAAAAATTATTGCTCCTATAGAAATAAAACTATCTGCAAGATTAAAAGCTGGAAAGCCATAGCCATTATAATTAAAGTAAATAAAGTCAAATACCGCTCCTTTATCGATACGATCTACCAAATTACCGAGTGCCCCACCAATAATTAAATTTAATGCGCGCGCAGTTAAAATCGATTTTGCTTTAAATAAGATATATAGCAGATATAAAACAATCAAACTATTTACAATTAACAATATTTGATTGCTATTTTCATAATATTCTTGAAATAAACCAAAGCTGATACCATAATTCCAGCTATAAACAAAATCCAAAAAAGGGCTTATATTAAAAACAAAACCAGGCTTGGTTTTAAGATAAGAAATAAAATAAATCTTACTTGTTTGGTCAATTAATATTAATATTAAAATAAAAAAAGGGTATTTTATATATTTACTCATTAGCTATCAAAATAAATTAATATTTTTTATATTATTTGCTGCTATGTCAATATCACCATTAAGTTTAGATTCAAGTTGAGCAATATGTTTTTTAAATTCATTGAATTGAGCTAATTGCTTGCCTTTCAGTTTTATAGTAGGGGTAGATTTGAACTTAGAAGGGTTGACCTGCTTATTATTGACTCTAACTTCATAGTGAAGGTGAGGGCCAGTTACATTGCCGCTTTTTCCAACAAAAGCAACAATTTGACCTTGTCTTACTTTTGAACCTTTTTTAAGATTTTTAGCAAATTTGGAAGCGTGAGCATATGCTGTGGCAATTCCATTTCCATGTTTGATAATAATAATCCTTCCATAACCCGATTTCCAACCAATAAAGTTAACTGTACCCTTACCCGCTGAATATATTGGTGTGCCAACTGGTGCTGCAAAATCTACACCTTTGTGCATGGCGCCATAACCATGTACAGGGTGCTTTTTTCTGTAACCAAATTTTGATGAAATACGAACCACTTTTACAGGAGTTTTAAGTAAAGAGCTCTTAGTGCTTTGACCATTATAAGAAAAAAATTGATAATTTTCTTTTTTTGAATTTGGTGAGTATTTATATATTTTATGCTCATTTCCACGAGTCTCGATATTGGCGTAAATAATTTCACCATGATGTGAAAACTTACTGTCTGGTGTAACAAATTTTTCGGTTATTACCGTTATTTTATCACCTGTCTTGATTTGTCTTTGAAAATCAATTTGATGACTATAAGTTTTTATCAAATTAATGATACTGTTTGTCGATAAGCCTGCTTGCCTAAGAGAGGCAATAACACTAGACTTAATATTTACTTCATATTTTGTAACAAGCTTAGTTAGTGGAACGTTATTGATTTCTGCAATAAAACCATCGTCAGTTTTTATGATATTTGCAGATTTTATTCTATCTATTTCAAAAGATACTAACTTCAAATTTCTAGTTTCAGTGTTTAATTCTTTGTCCTCAGATTCAGTAAGATTAATATCATATTCAAAAGTTATTTTGTTACCAATTTTTAAAGAAGTTAGTTTTTTTGCTTTGGCTAATTTAATAATTTCTTGCGCATCATTTCTATCAATATTTTCTGCTATTAATATAGAACTTAGGTTATCTCCTTTTTTGATAATAATTTCTGAAGTGGTATTTTCTGAAATCTCATTTTCTATCTCAGTGGTTGTTGGTTTAGCAAATGTAAAGATTCTTTTTATATCTGAGTTTAAATTTATAACTAATGTTATACCAACTAAACATAATATGATTAATAATGCTTTTTGAATCCTTCCATTTAAAAAAAGAATTGAAAATAATAGCTGAGATATGGCGAATATATTTTTTACACTATCTATCATAATTATCTAAAATAACATTTATTTTATATCTTGCTTGGCAGTTATAGAAATATTGTTTACAACTTAAGTAAACCAATAATTTAGTGTAAATTTTTTTTAATTACAAATAAAAAATCTCTTTTTATTATTTATCCTTGAGTTTATTAGGTTTTAAGCGCTATTTTGGCAAATTTAAATTTATGTTTCTTTGAGTGATTTTAAGTATGTTTTTGATAAGAAATAAAAATATTGAAATTTATTGTTGACAGGGGCGTGCTTCTCTCGTATAAATACTCTCACGAAGCGCAAGTGAAGTTCACAAGAATTTGTTGTCTATATTTTAGATTTTAATTCTGTCTGTACTCAAAATGCGAAGCTGTTTTACAAGTAAATAAACATATACCAAGTAATTTGTTAAAGGTAGTGACAGTAGTAATAAGTTATCGTAATAGATAACAAAACCTGTTATTTTTTTGAATATAAAAGAAGACAGAATCAAACTTGAGAGTTTGATCCTGGCTCAGAACGAACGCTGGCGGTAT
>CAYGSI010000049.1:1396-4572 GCA_964352655.1 uncultured Rickettsiaceae bacterium | reverse complement strand
TGATGTAGATATTACTTTTGCGGCAGGATTAACAGTTAATTCTTTGTATCTTGGTGGTAAAAATGGCAATGCTGGTGGTGGTGGTGGTGCTGCTGGTGGTGTTGGCGGCGATGGTACTGTGACGTTTAAAGGTCATGCGAAAGTTGGAAGCTTATTATTTGAAGATAATCATGGTAAATTAGCGAATGTTGGGACTGGTGAGGGTGCTGCTAAGTTGACATTTACTGCTAGTGATGTTAATAATTATGGTGTTGTAGGTGTTAATACTGACGGTGATGTCGGTATTAAGTTTGGTCATACTGATTCAATTATAGAACTTAGCACCAGAAATGACGCTGATGCAGGAGCTGCTATTGTCTCCTCGTTGCCAGGTCATGGGGATCAAAATGTTGGTGATGGTGGTGGAGGTAAACTCCATCTCTCACCACAAGAGGGTCAAAAATTAAATGTTGCTACTAATGCTGAGAATGCTGGCACTCTAGGTACTGTAGGTAGCGCATTAGCAATTATTGATCATACAGGCCCAGGGCAGACAGTCTTAAATGTTGATGTTTTTACAGCTTCAGTTAAAGCAACAACTGGCACACTTACTCTGCAAAAATTTTCAGCTTTGACAGCAGCTAGAGCCGCAACTAACGTAATTGCAGATGGGGCGACGCTTGAATATAGTTTATTGATTGATTCAGATTTTAACGGTGAAGATGCCTCACCAATTACTATGAATGGCAATAATCCAACGTTGAAATTGTCAGCTAGAGATGACTACAACATTACCTACACTTTGCAAGGCAATTTAGTCTCGGCTGATGAGGGTCAAGGCACAGTGCAGATTCATTCTATAGCTAATAACAGAGTAACTCTAAAACAAGAGAATGGTGCACTTGGTGGTGGTGGTAACATGGGCAGGTTATTGGTAACTGGCAGCGCAGTTTCTACTCTTGATGAGACGGTTGATTTAAGCAATGTTGGCAGGGTTGATGTGGCTGGCAATGGTGATAATGACACTGTGACTTTAGAAGTTAAGAATGCCGCCATTGCAACATTATCGGCTGTAAAACTTGGTAATATTGGAGCTCAAGATAATTTTCCTGCCTTCCCAGACTCTGATGTGGATGACAAGGCTACCCTTGTGTTGAATTCTAATGTAGTTGATGGTGTTAACATAAATAATAATAATAAGCTGATTACTTTTGCTAGTAATAATGCGGAGTTAGTCCTTAAAAACAACACTAATGCAACTATTTTTAAGTTACAAAATAATTTGATTCCTCTTGGTGATAATAAAAATTCAGTTAAAGTTGAAGTTGATGCTGCTGGTGGGGTCACCCTTAATCCAGCAGCGGGTCAGACTGTTGGTACAGGAAATGGCGGCGGTGGTGGTGTTCGTTTTAAAAAATTTGAGGTTACAGGTGGTAATGTTGCAAATATTAATACTACTATTTATGCGAAGGAAGTTCTTGTTACTAATACTGGGGCAACAAAGTTCAAAAATGTTGATACTGGCGTAGGTGGTGAATTTAAAGCAAATACTGTTGGTCAAATAGATTTAGGTGCAGCAGCAGGCGGCGAAGTTAAAACGCCAACACTTTCATCTAATGCAGTTGCTAATTTAAATGTACCAGATGCTCGGGCATTATTTGTTGATACTATCACAGCAACAACACTGAACTCTACGCTTAAATTAGGTAATGGTTCCACTTTGCAAGATTATGCAGGTACTGGTGGTGGTAATTATGTTATTGATGTTCAAGGTCCAGCAGCAGGCGGCGCTGCGACGTTGAAAGATGGTAGTGATGTGTTTGGTGCTATTAGCGGTAATTTAAAACTATCAAATGGTTCTGCAAGCAAAATTACAGGCGGCACAATGACTGTAGCACAAAATGCAACATTTACTGTTAGTGGTAATGCTACCCCTACAGCTATTGGCGGTGAGAATCCTAATAATGGTACTTTAGTAGTTGAAGGCCAAGCAGTTAGTGGTATTGTTGGTGCCAATAAATTAGTTGAATTAAAGCTATCTAATGCTGCTAATGTAAACGTGAATGGCGCTAAACTTTCTACAAATCAATTAGATGTGACCGTAAATACTTCAAGAACAGTTATTGCAAATGGCATTGATTTTTCTGGTATTACTGTTGTAAATAAGTTAGGTAATAAACAAACCTTGCAAGTTGGGGGCAAAGATATAACTTTTGACCGTCCTATTTTGAATGTAAGTGATGTAGTGCAAATGACTAGCGACCATATTGTTAATATTGATAGTGCAAATTTTAAGGCTAATCTTGAGTCTACTAATCCTAGTAGCGCTACTGTAAATGTTAATGTGGCTGGGAATTATGGCAATTTTGGTACGACAACAAATAAGTTAAAGCAGGTTAATATTAAATCAAATTCCACAGTTGGTGATGTATATGCAGCTAATAGCTCAGTGGATACTGGGAAGACAGCAACTTTTTCAGGTAAGCTTGATATGAATTTACTAAACTTGAAAGGCAATGCTGTTGCACAGTTTAAAGATGGTATTGAGATAGTTGCTGGTTTTTCTGTTGATGGTGATGCAGCGGCAGTAAATGCACCGAAAAATGGCATAGCAGAATTTCTTGGCGGGGCAAAAATTAACGCTATTCTTGGTAAAACTAATGGCCTTAGCAAGGTTCGATTTATATCCAATGACCCTACTAAAGAAATAGAGTTGAATCAGAATCTTAAATCTACACAGATTGAGTTTGGTGTTGTACCTGTTCAGGTTGGTCCTGCTGTGGGGGGTAATCCTGTGAAATTAGAAGGTGGAACTAGGTTTAGTTCCACGCCGATTAAGCTTGGTGATAATAACTTAGCTCTTGCAGGGGATACGATATTTACTGGTCTAGACAATAAAGTTAGTTCGAACGTAACAGTAGCAAATAACGTAGCAAGTAATGGTAAATTAATCGTTGAATCAGGTAATGTAACATTAACAGCAGCTGATCAGCTTGAATTTGTATTGACTGGTGTGCCAACTAATTTTAGTGGTCAACTTACTTTGATTGAAGGTAAGGCTGCTTCATTGGCTAATGTTACTACATCAAAGTTGAAGGTAACTGGTGCAGCGTTCGGGCAAGTTTCTATAGCGAGTACTGGCGTAATTTATGGTAATGGACAAACGCCACAGACACCGACAGCTGTTGTGCCAACTA
>CAYGSI010000049.1:0-1296 GCA_964352655.1 uncultured Rickettsiaceae bacterium | reverse complement strand
TGTGCCAACTAAGATTGTAATTGATCTTGTACAAAATAAAGATACAGCTGTAAAAACTTTTAATGATATTATTGAAGCAGAATCTATTCCAACAGTTCAATTTTCAACTGATGCTAGAGATCAATTAGCGACAGCTGGTCAAAGTAAAGGCACTCAAGCTTATAACGTTATGCAAGAATTAAGCGCAATGAATCAAACTGAAATTGCTGATGCAGTTGTGCGTCTTGTAAATAGTGTTAATGTGCCAGTTGCTGAGGCTGTAAGTAATAATATGGAAACTGTAACGAGTAATGTGAATAACAGGATTGGTAACTTAATTTCATTTACACAGCCAGCAATTACTGTTGGTGATATGGGTCAAGTTCTTGGTGTTGCAGCTGGTGATGATCGCGCCATGTATGGTGTGTGGGCAACCCCTATATTTGGTACTGCTAAGCAAAAAGGTTCAAGCAGTATTGCTGGTTATAAGATTGACACTTATGGTGCAACGGTTGGTATTGATGCAAGCCCCGTTGAGGAAGCTGTTATTGGGGGTGCATTTACTTTTGCTAAGTCTAAGTCTAAATATAAAGGCTTCAAGGTCGGTGATAAGACTGATATGAACTCATACTTACTCTCTATATATGGTATGTATGAATTTACCAATGCGCTTTTTGCTCAAGCTGTAGCGACTTACGGTGCAACTAAAGTAGAAAATCAGGAGAAGCGTCGTATATCTAATACTGTTTTTGAAACGGCAAAAGGTAAATATACTGCGAAATCTTATAATGCTGAATTAATGGTTGGTTATAATCATCTTGTTAACAACCAGTTTTCAGTAACGCCAATGGTTGGTTTTGATTATTTCCATGCTAACGGTAATAAATATACTGAAACTGGTACAACTAACCAGAATTTAAAAGTTGATAGTAAGGCTTACAGCAAGCTGGAAGTAGTTGCTGGCTTGAAATTAACAGCGTTGCCTTCTCAACTTTCTAATTATGTTGATGTAACGCCTGAGCTTCATGGCTTTGTCAGACATAACGTAAAGAGCGAAGATGCTAAAGTGAATTTACAAACAGTTGATGGTAGCTTGAATGTAAATGATAGCGCTAAGCTTGGCAGCACTTACGGTAATGTTGGCTTTAGTGTGAATGCTAGAGCTGGTATGTTTGAGTATGGTGCTGGCTATGACTTGAATTTGGCTAAAAAATATTTAGGCCACCAAGGTTCAGTTAAGTTACGAGTAAATTTCTAATTTATTGTTAAACCTATTATTATTTTTTAAAAAGC
The DNA here is from genome assembly GCA_964352655.1 of uncultured Rickettsiaceae bacterium. Classification (GTDB taxonomy): domain Bacteria; phylum Pseudomonadota; class Alphaproteobacteria; order Rickettsiales; family Rickettsiaceae; genus Megaera. The sequence goes on along the minus strand of CAYGSI010000049.1, from coordinate 24 downwards.
GCCTTTCGGGGCGCTTTTTTTATA
>CAYGSI010000048.1:3440-4664 GCA_964352655.1 uncultured Rickettsiaceae bacterium | reverse complement strand
ATAGTTTTAATTTAACAAATAAGGAAATAATTATGGTAAAAAAATCAAATTTCTTAAAGAATTTATTAACAACCGCGTCTGCAATGGCCGTCCTTGCCGGCGGAGTGCAAGAAGCTGCTGCTGCTAATGAGCGTCAGCATAATATAGCCAATGGACGCGTCACTCTTTCCCTAAATGGTGTGAATGCTGTGAATGTTGCCAATGTCAACAACGACCCAAACGCCCTAATCAACCAGTCATTGGATGATGCGAACTTCCATTTTAGAGCTATACCTACTACTGCTGCTACTGTTGTTACTGTTGACGGTAACAATAATATGACTCTTCGTGTGATAGATGTTAATAACCAGACAAATGGTGGTTTTGTGTTGAATAACGACTTAGCTGTTGGTTCTATTATTAATAGTGGTGGTAACGGGAAAGTTACAAATTTCATAGTTAATGATGGCGAATCTTTGACATTAGATGGAGCAGTAGATGCTGGTAAAAACGCGGCAAATGCTGCTGTGAATCCTGGTGATTTCAGTGGTCTTGGTAACATCATCCTTGGTTCTGCTAATGCTGGTGATGCAAGATTGGTTTTGGATACTGGTAGAGATGTTGAGATTAAAGGCAAAATTGATGGTAACCTTAATGCTGGTGCTAGTGGGATCATTGGATTTAGAGGTATTTATGAGGTAAGTTTTAACGCGGCTGTTGGTGGTACAAAACAACTTGCTGGTATAGCTGTTGGTGATGATAGAGCAGGTACGGCTAAAGCGGTGTTTAACTCAACAGTAAATGCTGCAAAAATCTTTGTTGGTTCGGGGGATAATGCTGGTGCTAATGGTAGTGTGACGTTTAATGATGCAGTAACCTCTACTAATAATATAGTAGTTGGTACTAATGGTGGGGGTACAGGTACGGTTAATTTGAATGCTAGTTTCAATCAAGGAATTGCTTTTGGTGATATAGCTGGTAACGTGCTGAATTTGGGTGAAAACGGTATTGATGATCGGGCTGTTGTTAATGGAGCTATTACTGCTGATGCAGATAATCAAAATATAATCAATATTAAGGCTTCTTCGAAAGTAAGGTCGATTGGTGATCTTGGTAATAGTATGCTTAAAACTAGTTTTGCAGTTGCAAAAAAATTAACGATAGAGATAGCAGCAAATAATCAAGGTATTTACTCTAAAGATATTGAGTTTGCGGCAGATGGTGAACTTATATTGAAGAAAACTG
>CAYGSI010000048.1:0-3340 GCA_964352655.1 uncultured Rickettsiaceae bacterium | reverse complement strand
CTACGATGACAATAGGCGGAAATGTTGATGGTGGGCAAGGTACAATAACACTTGATGATACGCTTGGAAATAATAATAGTATTGGCATTAGCGGTAAAATTGGTAATCTTGCTAATGCTAAACAACGCCTTAAGTTGCTTTCTGTAGGTAATTCGGTTTCCTCTAAAGATGGCAAATATGTGGTGTTGATGAATCTTGGTGGTGGTGAGCAATCTATAAATGAGATAAAATTTGCTGGAACTTCTAATTTACTTTTAGATGGTGTTGATGATAACGGTATTTTTGGAATTGGTAAACTTACCCTTAATGGTGGTAATGAAGTTAATGTTTTCATGGACACTCATGATATTACACTTCAGGCTCTTGATAAGGTTAATGGGTTGAGTTTTGGTACTGATGATAAAAGATTAGGTGCTTTTACATTTAATGACAATAAAATATTAAAAATTGGTGATAAAGTAAAGATATACGCAACATCGCTGACTAATGCTACTAATAATCATGGTAAAATTGAGTTTTTAGGTGATGGTATGTTTGATGCGCCGATATTAGCTGGCAGAAAAATTGACTCTGTTACTGGTCCAGGCGTTGGCAAAACTGGTGTCATTGTCGGTGATATAGCACTTAATGATAATGTTACTGGTGGTGCTGGTATTTTACGTTTCTTGGGTGCTGTTGATGCTACAGGTCACAATATCACTGGTAATAATTCTGCTACTGCGGTGCTTGAGTTTGCTGGTGATGTAACTGCAGCTCAGCTTCGTGCTGGTGGTAAAGCTGTTGGTACATTAAAATTTAGTAATGATACCGATGTGAATATAAATATCGCAGAAGCAATTGGTGGTAATAATTTAGAACACAAAATAGTTGAATTTTCGGGTAAAGGCAATATTACAGGTCAAAACGGCTTAAAGATGCACAATGTCGTTGGTTCTGCTTTGAAATTCACTACTCAGTCAGCAACTCCTGTGCTTATTGATCTTGGTTCTGTTACTAACTCTGTATTTGCGGCCAAGGTTGATGTTACTCATACTGGTAAGTCAGGCGTGACGCACGTGCTTCAGTTTAAAGTTGCGGATGCTACAACATTTGGTCAGGTTGGCGCAGTTGATAAAATGATTGAATTAAGAAATACTGCTGATACTGCTATCCAAACCTCATCAGCTGATGGTTTGAGATATGCAAAAGTAACCAATAAAGTTAATGAAGCAGGTACTTTCACGTTCAACCTTGCTGGCGGTTCTAAAGTTGGCGCGCTTGGTACAAGCCCAACACAAGCGTTAAAGTTACTTACCTTCACTCACGATGGTGAAGTGATAGGTGATACTTACGCAAAAGAACATGCTGTTGCAGCTGGTAAAAAAGCGACGTTTGGCGGCCTTGTTGTTGGTACGGCAGATCCTGCAAGTAAATTGAATTTAGGCGCGCCTGATGCTGCTGGTGTTGATTCTACTGCTGTGTTTAGAGATGGCGCAACACTTGATATTAAGATAACTAACACTAAGGCTAATGATGGTGTAGCGATTTTTGAAGGTTCTTCTTTCATTAAGAAAGATATTGGCACGAATGCTGCAAAAATTAAACAGGTTAATTTAAATGGTGATGCGACCAAGATTCATGAAGTAAATGCAAATATTTATGCAAATGATATTAAATCTGCAAATGCGATTTTAAAATTTTCTGATGGTGTTAATATAGCTAATCCGTTAAGAACTCTTCAAGGTAAAACTGAATTCGATTCTAATACCCTGGATCTTGGTAGCTTAAAATTAAATATTAGCGGTGGTGTTGATGGTAAATTGACTTTAAAAAATGATATGAAAGTTAACACAAAGCTTGCCGTTGATGCTAGTGAAAATGTAAAAGGTGGTAGTATTGATGTTGATAATGCCGCTATTTTAGATGTTTCTGGTTTAGCAAAAATTGACATTACTGTTGAAGATACAAGCACTAATCTTCCTTCAGCTGGTCAGTCTCGTAGCTTTACTTTCCTTAATGCGCCAAATGTGACAATAGGCCAAGCTAAGCCAGTGAATATTGTAAAGGTTACTGGTGCTGGTTCTTTAACCAAATGGAGCGGTAGTTTTGATGCTAATAGTAATATAATATTGACTCAGGAAAATAATGCGCAGGAAGTATTAGCGAAGTCTTTAGCGACAAATGCTGGCAGCATTGCTGATAGTGCAAATGCTGAGATTTATGCTCAATCTCCTTCTAATACTAATCTTTTAAATAAGATTACAGATCCTGCAAAAATAGCTGAGTTTATTAAGCGTGGTACAGCCAATGTTGTAAATCAGGTTGTTGCTAATTTGGTCGGTAATGTTAATGATGCTTTCTCAACACGCCTTGGCAATCTTGCAGGTTCTAGTGCAATTAAGGTTGCGTCTACTGATTCAGTTGGTGTTGCAGCTGGTGATGAAGATTATAAATCTGGCGCTTGGATGATGCCATTTATTGGAACTTCGACGCAAAAAGCGCGTAATTCATCAGCTGGTTATAGTGCTTCAACTTATGGTGCAAGCTTCGGTTTTGATACTAAAGTAAATGAAGATATGACTGTTGGTGTTGGTGCTTCCATCTTTAATAGCGACGTAAAGCATAAGGACTTTAAGTCAGGTGATAAGACAAAACTTCAGACATATATGTTCTCTGTTTATGGTATGCAACAATTAAATAACCTGTTATTTAGTCAGGCAGTTGTAAGTTTTGGTTCAAGTGATATTAATAGTAGCGAAAATAGAGTTGTTACTAACACTTCGAATGCTAAAGTTACTGGTAAGTATAAAACTACATCATTCGGTGCTGAGTTATTCCTAGGTAGCAATATTGTTATAATGGATGAGTTTGTCTTAACGCCGATGGGTGGTTTAAGATATGTCAGAAATTCTGGTGGTAGCTATAAGGAAACAGGTGATACTGCTCAGTTATTGAATGTTTCTAAAAACTCTGATGATAAGTTTGAGGGTGTAATTGGTGCAAAACTTTCTGGTGAGAAATTTGACATGGAAGGTGTTGAGTTAAAGCCAGAAGTACATGCATTTGTCACTCATGACTTTAGTAATAAAGATGCAAAAGTTACAATGAAACTTGACGATGTTGCAACAGCGTTAAATTCAAAAGTTGAAAAAACCAACAAGACATATTTCAATTTCGGATTTGGCGTTGATGGTGAACAAGATATCTTAGAGTATGGTGTGGCTTATGACCTTAACCTATCTAAGAAATATATGGGACACCAAGGTACATTAAAACTTCGTGTTAACTTTTAATTAAATTTGCTTTTATTTGCAAATAATTATTTCCTTAGAAAAAGCGCTCATTCGTGGGCGCTTTTTTT
>CAYGSI010000047.1:0-4992 GCA_964352655.1 uncultured Rickettsiaceae bacterium | reverse complement strand
AAACACAGGCTACTTACGAGCACAATTTAATTTACACAGTTATTTGAATACTCCCCAAAATCTCTTTCGCCTTGATCTACTTTTTCCCATAAACTCTTGTACATACCTCGCTGAAGACGAAAAATAAAATCAGCACAGCTCTTGATGTTGCCTCATAAAAGCTATTGATGGATATCCTCTATCATAGATAAACAATAAATTTTCATGGTTAAGAGCTCTCATACTATTTACAACTTCAATGAGTTGCTCTTGTGCTATAGTTTGTTCCCCAACATCCCAACGTTCCATACGAGCACTGAAAAGATGTACATAAATCAATAAATAGAGATATACGAGCTATAGGCGGCATCTTACCAGAAGTGCCATTTGGTTTAAATAGACCAAATTCATCAATAACTTCTTCAGAATTAGGTAACCTCAGGGATGAGCCATCTGCTGCAATAACACGATAACCTCTCCAAGTACCATATGAACTATCACGATAGAAATTACTAACTCCAAAATGAGCAAGCTCTTTGAACCCAGTATGGCTAATTTTATATCTTGCTTTAGAAAAAGCTTGTTTAGAAGGTGGCATATCTGATTCATTTTCTCCTAAAAGTTCGCATTCTATTAGCAAACTTTTCTTTACTAACTTTAGTATCATCGCAAAAATTTTAACAAATGGCAATTTTCTTTTGCGAGAAAAATCACTAGCTGATATACGGTGTAATAATTGAAATCCAGGGCTATAGATAAGGTCTTTAGATTGCTTGATTAAGTCTTTACCTCTCATTATTTAACATCCTCTTAAAATAAAAAGATGCTACACATAAACAACTACAAGTTCTACAAATTTATTTCCTTTTTCCTTAAGTTGACGCCATTGCCTGAACAGCGACTTCGAAGGGACTACCTTCATCTCACATATAGCTTTCAAAAAAAAAATTTAATTTTACATTTTTTTTACCTCTTTTTTTTTCTACGGCACACCACAAACTATATGATTGACTCATTAATGTTCTCACCACCTTAATATCTTGACTTTTACATCTTACACAAATTCAATCAATTTAAAATCATGAAATATTTTACTAAAAAAGAAGTCGCTTATGCAGCTCATTAACTCCAATATTTGAAGGCCGGAGTAATATCACATTATTCTTTTTATTTATTTGTCTAGTTTTTTGGGAAGAACTACACTACCATTCTCCTTTTCGTAACGTTCTATATATAACGCAAACGCTTCATCCAGAACATTCTTTATCAGCTTTCTTTCCATATATGAAATAGCTTTTATCTTATCCAGCTGCACCACCCTAACAACAAAAGTAGACTTTGTCTCTTCTATAACTTCTTTGTCTATCTTTTTAGCCCTCTCAGCTGAAACTCCACCTCCAAGCAAATCATCAAATGATGATTTAAAATTTTTCTTACTCATTTAAAATACCTTATTATCAATAATTTCTTCTACCAACCTCATATAGTCATATGCTCCTTTACAATTCCTATTATACGAGAAAATATCTTTTCCCTGACTAGGAGCTTCAGCTAAAGCTATATTGTTAGAAATTTTATTTACTAAAAATTTATCTCCAAAAAAATCTGATACACTTTCTGCTACATGTCTATTCAAAATTTTTCTTGAATCATATTGTGTAAGAAAAACACAACCAATTTCCAACCCAGTATTTAGTCTTGTTTTTATCTTGTTAATAATCTCATTCAACTTAGCAAGGCCACGCAACGGCAAAAACTCAGCTTGCATAGGAATTATTACAAAATTTGAAGCCGTAAGAGCGTTTATAGTAAGTAGGCCTAAAGACGGTGGACAATCTATCAAAATATAATCATATTTATCTTTTAGATTAGAAAGAAACTCTCTTAAAATATACTCTCTTCCAGGTTCTGAACTAAGCTCAATTTCTGCTGCTGATAAATCAAGAGAGGAAGGGATCACGTATAAATCATTTTTATACTCAACTGGAGAAATCAACTTCTCACCTTTCAAATAATCGTAAATTGTAATCTCACTTTCTCTTATACCCAAGCTTTGTGTTAAATTTGCCTGAGGATCAAGATCAACTAACAACACTCTTTTTTTCTTGCTTGCTAAACCTGCACCAATATTAATCGTAGATGTGGTTTTTCCGACACCCCCCTTATGATTGCTTACTGCATATATCATTTTCTAAAATCTCCAATAATTTTATTAGTATAACTTAATATTACTATAAATACAGCAGTATATACATAAAATAATATACCCCTTAATAAATACAGCAACACAGTAATATATATATATACTTACAGAAGTATATAACAATTAGCTATTTTTTAGTAGAATATTCGTTTTTCTGTACTGTTATAAATCCAGTAATATTGGAATATATCAATATTACCAGACAGCCATTTATATTTATAAATTCTTATATTGCTATATTTAATATCATATAACAATATAACACTTCATTTTTGTTTGATATCTACCACGGTTATTTTTATTTTTTAGTATTCTTTTAGAATATAATATTGACTATATAAATATTTTTAGCATATTAATACTTGATTTAAGTTATTCCATTCTGTAATATTGGGTAATCTAAATATTTAAGGAATGCATCTAATGAGTAACATTAATAAATTTAAGAACTCGGAAGAACAGGTAGTTACTTTGCGTGTAAAAAAAAATATTGTGGAACTTATCGACAAAGAAAGATCAAAATTTAGTGCTCCCAGGAGCACTTGGATTACTCAATCTATTGTAGAAAAGTTAGAAAAATTAGGTTATGAAATAGATTAAAACAAGAATTTGGCGCTTAGGACAGTGTAGTATTAAAACAGTAACCCAAACGCCAGAAATTAATTCAATTTATAAGAAATCTAGCAAACTCTTATGTATATGAATATAAATTAATTTCTGGTACAAAGCAAGGTTTTTTTTACTGTCCGAATCGCCTATAAACATAAAATATGGGTTTTTTAGGAATTATGGACACAAACACACATTTTGTTGCAACCAAGCAATGTAATTACGGTGCATATCTACTATCATTAGGTGATAGCGGGGCTTTTGCTCTTAATTTCGCTACTAACATAGATAGATACTTCACTAATCAAGATTACAATATTGATTTTTTATCTACTGATAATATCTTAGTTAGTGGAACAGGTGGTTATCTGTTCTGGGGCATAAAAACTCCTATCCAAAACGGCGAATACCAGTCGATATATTGGTATAATCCTCGATTTATCTTTATTGGTCGGGAAGATGATAGTGCATATAATAGACTCTCTGAGTTAAAAACTATCATGACTGTTTTTGGCGATCAGAACTTTTTTGGTTTTGGTTCTTGCCGTCGAGTATTTATAACTGCTTTGTTTTTCTTTGCTAGGTTTTTGAATTCTCTTCTTTCTATCGATGAGGAGGTTTCTTATGCTTAACTCCACTTCCCACAATGATACTAACTATAGCAGTATTATTGCCAATCACGCTGCAACTTATCGCAAAAACTATATTGTCTTTGATCAAATCGAACGCGCTAATAAGCCGGCTAACTGTACAAGGAAGACAAAACATTTGAGTAAAAATGCCAGTGCATTACTAGCTGTTATCACTCAGAAGATTAAGAATAATGAACTAGTACTGCTTAATCACAAATATATTTCTATGATCACTAATTGTGATCGCAGGCAGAATCAAAACATCATCAAACAGCTAAATAATTTGTTAGAAATAAAGTATCATAATACTATTACAAAAAACGGTAACAAATACAGATTTTACTATAGTTTTTCTCTCAAAGAAAATAACAAGCTAGAAGCCTTAAATAATGGTGTTTCAGATAATTCTATCGGGAAAAAAATTTCCCGATCCACTATATATAAGGAAAATAAAGATAATAATAGATCTAATATTGTAGATTTGGAAAATCAAAAAATATCTGAGCAATCACAGCAAAAGTTTTTATCTAATTTTAGAAATAAATGTTTTAAAGATTCTCATAGCCCAACTAAGCATCAGTTAGTTCAAAGAAAATTCAGAGAAGCAAAAAAACTAGCAGATTTTTACCCATTACAGAAAGAAGATATAGAGATTTTACAGAGTAATTCTAGGCGAGAATTTAACAAGAGAGCAATCAATGAAATACTAAAAGATATGGCTAGGAAGCTGAGAAAACCAGAGTTTTGGAGTAAGAAAGGATTCATTGCTTACATGAGCAAAGCGTTAAAGTTTGAAAAAAGAGAGGCGGTTAAAATAAATAATGAAACCTTCACAATCAGAGCTAATCAAAACCAAGAAGAAAGGGAAATAGTCAAGCAGGAAAAATACTTAACAGAGCTTGAATATAACAGAGAAGTAAGCCCAGAGTGGCATTTTAAGAAAAAGCTAGCATCTGTACTTAATAGAGATGTAGCTTATAAGTTACTAACTGCTTATAAATCAAGCAAAAGAGAGGGTAATATATTTGAGATTCACTTAAATAGGCAAGTATGAGTTAACAGAATTAGAAAAAGAGATAATATTATCACAAATCAGAGCAACTCATGAGAATATAGATTTTGAGGATGAAGAGTTAGGATTTATTGAAAAATTAGAAGTTAAAATGCCTTCTATAAAAAGTGAACAAAAAAAAGAAATATATCAAATACCAGATAATATTTGGGGTAGGGTGAGGCAGAAAATAATTGAGAAGCTTCCAGATGGCCAGTATATAGATAGAAATTGGCTATCGAAGTTAGAGTCAAATATAGAGGAAGAATCAATGAAGATAAGTTTGCAGGCTCCATCTAGTTTTTTTAAAGATTGGATACAGAGTAATTACGGTAATTTAATAGAGAAATTAATATTAGAGCAAAATTATCAACTGGGAGAATTTATTGATTAAGATGGCGCCTTCAAGTTAATGCAATGAGTGGATAAAATATCAAAAAACTTGAATTTTAGGCAGCAAAGAAGGGGAGTATTCAAATAACTGTGTAAATTAAATTGTGCTCGTAAGTAGCCTGTGT
>CAYGSI010000046.1:0-5532 GCA_964352655.1 uncultured Rickettsiaceae bacterium | reverse complement strand
CTCGTCAGGCTCATAACCTGAAGGTCGTTGGTTCAAATCCAGCCCCCGCAACCAAGCACTGCCCTTTTTATCTATTACAAAACTCTGTATTTTTGTGAAAATAATCTCTGGTAAATATAAAAACCTTATTGTTCCTACAATTAAGGAGGCAAATTATAGACCAACTTCAAGCAAAATTAGAGAGGCTTTATTTAGTATTATCGCCTCTGGAGAATTAGCTAATTTTAGGCCATTAGTTAATGCTAATGTTTTAGATTTATTTGCAGGTAGTGGTATTTTTTCATTTGAGGCTTTGTCTCGCGGCGCAAATTCAGCAACGTTAATTGATATTAACAGTGAATATATGAAATTAGCCCAATTTTTTGCTAAAAAAATAGGCGTTGAAGACAAGGTAAAATTCAATTTGATGGATGTTAATTTATTACAACCTACATCTACAAAATATGACATTGTATTCATGGACCCACCATACTACAATAACCTATGTAGTAAAACTCTTGATAATTTGCTTAAACATGATTGGTTAAATAATAAGGCGATTATTATTATGGAAACAGAAAAAGCGGTAACATTATCAACTGACAAAATGCTATCTATTAAACTTATAAGAGAAAAAAAATATGGTAATAGTAAATTATTAATAGCTGTATATGACAAAAACTAAAAAATATTTTTCTTGTAATAATTGTGGTTCTGTTTTAGCTAAATGGCTAGGACAATGCCCTGACTGTAATCAATGGGGCACTATTACCGAAGAGCCAATATCTAGCAGTAAGATCAATGTTTCTAAAAGTGGGTCAGCACAAAATTTAGACTATTTAAATAATTCTATAAGTGACACTGTCAGAACTAAAACACCAATTGAAGAATTAAATAGAGTGTTAGGAGGTGGGTTGGTTAGCGGCTCTGCGATTTTAATTGGTGGAGACCCTGGGATTGGGAAATCTACGCTGCTGCTGCAATTAGCTACACAACTTGTACAGAACAATATTGGATGTCTTTATATCACTGGTGAAGAATCTACTAATCAAATAAAACTTAGAGCAAAAAGGCTTGGTCTTAAGGATAATAAAACATTACTTTTGGCTGCAACTAACGTTGAAGATATTATTTCTACGATTGACAAACATAAACAAGAGCTTGATCTTGTAGTTATTGACTCAATACAAACTATGACGACAGGAGGAATTTCTTCAGCACCTGGCACTGTTTCACAAATTAAAGCCTCAGCACATTTATTGATAAATTATGCTAAACAAAATCATATTACTCTTTTAATTGCCTGCCATGTTAATAAAGATGGGCAGCTAGCTGGACCTAAAATTTTAGAACATATGGTAGATACTGTTCTTTATTTTGAAGGCGACCATAACAATCATTTTAGAATTTTACGTTCAATAAAAAATAGATTTGGCGGAGTCAATGAAATCGGCGTATTTGAAATGACTGCTACTGGATTGGTTGAAATTAGCAATCCCTCTGAATTATTTTTATTAGAGAGGGAAAATAATACCGCTGGTACGGCAGTATTTGCAGGAACACAAGGTTCAAGACCTTTGCTTATTGAAATTCAAGCTTTAACATGTCCAACAAATATGCCGACTCCCAGGAGGTCTGTAGTTGGCTGGGATTTAAACAGATTATCAATGATATTGGCTGTGTTAGGTGTAAGATTTGGTTTAAATCTTTCTTCTCATGAAGTATATTTAACAGTAGCTGGGGGGTTAAAAATTAATGACCCAGCTGCAGACTTGGCAGTTGCTGCAGCACTAATATCAGCAGTTAGTGATAAGGCATTGCCGGCAAAAAGTATATTTTTTGGTGAAATTGGTTTATCTGGAGAAGTCAGGAAAGTATCACAAACAGAAGCTAGAATCAAAGAAGCTGTTAAATTAGGATTTGAGAAAATGTTCTGCGCGAATTCAGCAGATTCTAGCAATTTGGTTCAACCTATCAACCATCTCAAACAACTTAAAACTATATTTTGATATGGATTCCTGCAGTAATTGAGCCTTCTACAAACCTTTTTGGGATAAAACTGTTTTACCTAATAGTGATATAGTGATCGGTATTTTCTGTTACCTATCTGATCGATATATACCGAATGTAGAATGGTGGGCCCGGCAGGACTTGAACCTGCGACCACTCCGTTATGAGCGGAGCGCTCTAACCAACTGAGCTACAGGCCCTGAATTGTACACAACATTTTCAGTTGTTTTTTATATACTTAAACTCAGCTAAAGTCCAGTAAATTTTTGGCAAAATTGATTAAAAATTTCATATTAAAAAATGCAATTTATCATTATTGAGTCATCGGCCCGTTTGGTAGACCGTTGATAAATTGTTTTAGATACGGATTATCGCTTTTTTTCATATCTTCTTTCTTACCAAACCAACGTAACTGACCATCATGGATTAAAGAAATTTCGTTAGCAATTAATCCTACGCTATTCATATCATGTGTTATAGTAATGGTCGTAGCACCTAATTCTTCACGATTTTTAATAATTAACTCATTAATTACGTTTGCCATAATCGGATCAAGGCCAGTAGTTGGCTCATCAAAAAAGATAATTTTTGGATTTGTACATATTGCCCTTGCAAGTGAAACACGTTTTTGCATACCACCTGAAAGCTCTACCGGAAATAAATTTAATATTCTGCTGTTTAATCCCACCGATTTTAGTTTCTGCGCAGCTAATTCTTTTTTATCTTTTGCATTTAATTTATATAATTTTTGAGCAAAAAAAGTAATATTATCCATTACATTAAGAGAGTCAAATAACGCTCCCCCCTGAAAAAGAAAGCCACAATTTTCCAAAATAGCAAGTCGTTGTTTTTCTGACATTCCAACAGTTTCCATGCCATCAAATATTATACTCCCCTTATCAGGTTTTATAAGCCCAATAATAGTTTTTATTAAAACAGATTTACCAGTTCCAGAACCACCAATTATAACAAGAGAACTATCTTTTTTAACATCCAGATCAATTCCAGATAAAACTTCATGTTTACCAAAAGATTTATAAAGATTTCGAACTTTAATTTTTATGTTATCTTGCATAGGCTGACAAAATTAATTTATTAATCAATACATTCTTGTGGCATTACTTCATAAACAGCATGCTCAACACTGGAAATCGAAGGATTTGCAGAATCAACCCAACCATTGAAAATTAAGATTCTATCATCATCAGGTTTATTATCAAATACTTTAATTAACATAAAATTAGATGATTTGATTGGATCTTTATTTTTAGCACATTTTGCTACTTCAATTGAAAGATTACCAAAAAACCTTATTTCATTTAGCTTAAGCTCCACCATATTTGATTTCGCTGTTATTTTATTTAAAATTATAATTTTAGCTTTGTCTTTGTAAATAAAGGAATCATCTTCTTTTTCCTCAAGCATATTTGAAGGTTCTATATCTTGCTTGAGCGAATTTATAATATCATCAATTAAGTCAGTTTCTTTGCTAGCAGCATAGCTATGTAAATTAGTTAAAATAACAACTGTAAAAAAAATTAGCTTGATACGGAAAATTATTCTCATATTTAAAAATTAAAAAATATTATTATCAATAAATATTATATCTAAATTACTTGATAAATAATAGCGTATTTTTTTTGTAATAATGAATGCTAATAATGCAACATATTTTATATTTTTTGTAATATTATATCTGCCGTCAGTGAAATATGCAGGACGAGGGTCTTTGTAGATATTAGAATAATTCCTTGTAACATTAATTGGGTATTATGGAGCCATTATATAAATCTTTTAGGGATTACATAGAATCTGGAGAATATTTTATTGATGCTCAGAAATGGTATAGATACAAATATATTTATCCTTTTTCACAAAGATCTTTTGTTATAATACTTAGTGTTATAATATGTTCTTTATTCGCTGGTACCTTTATAAGTATCAGAACATTATTCCCTCTTACAACTCAAGTTAAATATTCTGTTAATGCTGAAACTAGTGCTAAAAAAACAGCGCAAATTATTAGAGCCAGTAATATAAATAACGACCCAATAAAAGCTATTACTGAAATAATGTGTCAGCATTATGTAGAACAAAGAGAAAAATATAATTATGATGCTTTAAAAAATCAGTTTATTTATATAAAAAACAATTCAACTAGGATAGCTTTTCGAAGATTTTACAACTCAATGAGCATAGATAATCCTGATTCTCCTGTACTAAAATACCAAAAAAATACTAAAAGGGATGTTAATATTATATCATCAAAATTTATTACAAATAATAAAATGCAAGTCAAGTTTAGATCTATTGCCACAAATGATACAAGTGAAATAATTGAAGATATGTTATGGCTTGCAACTTTAGAATATGAAATTGATCAAATAGATAGTAGCTTACCTTCTGGGTCACGATTTAATTTTACGGTGACAAATTATCAATTAAAACTTTTACAAAATAAGAAGAAGTGATATGAAAAATATAGTAATTTTTACTTTTTTATTGTGTTTTACCTTAAACGCATCTGCAATTAGAGAATCAAGGCCCACACCGACAGATAGCAGAATTAGGGTGATGGTTTATAATCCTAATGACGTATTTAAATTTATAGGATATTATGGCTATCAAGCAACAATTGAACTAGCAAGAGATGAAGAAGTTGTAAGTGTCTCAATGGGAGATACAACTTCATGGCAGATAGTGCCAGCTGGACATAGGATTTTTATTAAACCAATGGAGCCAGATGCTACAACTAATATGACTCTTATAACCAATAAAAGAACTTATTTCTTCGAATTATATGCAGAAGAAACAAGGGATATGAGAGATCCTAATATGGTTTTTAATGTTAAGTTTCTATATCCAGAAGAGGAAGAAGATGATAAAACCATTCAAACTTTTGCCAATGGAGATATGAATGGTTCAGCTGAGCCAGATCTAACCCACCCAGAAAAATTTAATTTCTATTATTCTATTAGTGGCCATGAAGATATCGCTCCTATCAAAATTTTTGATGATGGTGAATTTACTTATATCCAATTTCGCGATAAAAATATGGAAATACCGGCAATATTTGCAGTTGACGAAGATTTAAGAGAGTCTATGGTGAATTTCAAGCTAGACCCTAATAATAGTAATTTAATTATTGTCGAACAAGTTTTTGCTAAGCTTTCAATGCGATCTGGCAAAAAAGTTGTTTGTATATTTAATGAAGCATTTAGACCTTTTTAGCTAAAAATATTGGCATTGCAAGTAGTTACCCCTTTTTTTTAGCTTCCAAAAAGCCTCTAAAGTTCATTTTTTAACCATCCGATCTCTGATATATTGGTTTCGTATCTTGTGGTATCTTTCATATCGCCTATCTTTTTGTTTAAATTGATAAACCATACTTTAGCAGCATTTTATACTTGTGGGTAAAATAGTAAGATTTAAACCCCATAGAGAAATTCTGGCAATATATCAAAGATAAAACTATTAAAGATTTTTGTTTCCTGACTTCGGAAGTTTTTTTTAAAGAAAGTAAGTGTATCTATGGCATTGCGG
>CAYGSI010000045.1:0-5858 GCA_964352655.1 uncultured Rickettsiaceae bacterium | reverse complement strand
GCTACCCAAAAGAAAATGAATAGGTAATATAGGGACTTTTTAGAAGAAAAATCTAGTACCTGCTTATAATCAAAACTACTATTTGACGATAAAGTATCGATAATATCTACACAATCTAAATTTTTCAAAATGGCCTGGAGGAGTCAATCATATAGTTTGTGGTGTGCCGTAGAAAAAAAAAGAGGTAAAAAAAATGTAAAATTAAATTTTTTTTTTGAAAGCTATATGTGAGATGAAGGTAGTCCCTTCGAAGTCGCTGTTCAGGCGGAGATTTCAAACCACCATAAGCTGCTGTGGTTAAGAGTCATGGTAGTGAGCGTTATGGAACGTCAAAGCTAGACTTTGGTAGGTAGGGATTAAGGAGATGAATGCAAATGAACCACTGATTACGCATCGTTAGATGATTAATTGATATCAAAAATGAGGCCGCACAATCGCTTCATGATGAATCTACAAGAAACCTGATTACTGAGTAGATGGTATCCGGTGTAAAGGTGGCAGGAACTTAATCCAGGCTCACATATGGAACTGCGGGAACCAGTCGTTATAATGTTAAGGGAGAAATACAAGTAGCAAAAACTACAAGTGTGAGAGTACCGAAATATAGCACTGGGGCGGATTGATTCGTAGTAGTGTTGAAACTTTTGTAATAGAAGTGGAGCGAAGGAATTGAACTTAAGCAGTATGGTTAATTATTCAACTAACAATATTAGGAAGAGGTAATTAATGCATACAAAATCATTTACTATTCCAATAGATTCAATGATAAATGCGTGGAAAGAAGTAAAATCTAACTCTGGTAGTTGTGGAGTAGACGGAGTTACTAAGGTGGTTCGATTTGTCTAGACAATTTTTTTAAATTTTACAGGTGTAATTCGGGAGTATTCAAATAACTGTGTAAATAATTTAGTTTTTTGTATTTTGTTAAATCTCAGCAAAAAATATTAAACTCATCTTAACCAATAAATTCTCCCAATTGATAATTTTGCTCTAATATTAATTTCTCTATTAAATTACCGTAATTACTCTGTATCCAATCTTTAAAAAAACTAGATGGAGCCTGCAAACTTATCTTCATTGATTCTTCCTCTATATTTGACTCTAACTTCGATAGCCAATTTCTATCTATATACTGGCCATCTGGAAGCTTCTCAATTATTTTCTGCCTCACCCTACCCCAAATATTATCTGGTATTTGATATATTTCTTTTTTTTGTTCACTTTTTATAGAAGGCATTTTAACTTCTAATTTTTCAATAAATCCTAACTCTTCATCCTCAAAATCTATATTCTCATGAGTTGCTCTGATTTGTGATAATATTATCTCTTTTTCTAATTCTGTTAACTCATACTTGCCTATTTAAGTGAATCTCAAATATATTACCCTCTCTTTTGCTTGATTTATAAGCAGTTAGTAACTTATAAGCTACATCTCTATTAAGTACAGATGCTAGCTTTTTCTTAAAATGCCACTCTGGGCTTACTTCTCTGTTATATTCAAGCTCTGTTAAGTATTTTTCCTGCTTGACTATTTCCCTTTCTTCTTGGTTTTGATTAGCTCTGATTGTGAAGGTTTCATTATTTATTTTAACCGCCTCTCTTTTTTCAAACTTTAACGCTTTGCTCATGTAAGCAATGAATCCTTTCTTACTCCAAAACTCTGGTTTTCTCAGCTTCCTAGCCATATCTTTTAGTATTTCATTGATTGCTCTCTTGTTAAATTCTCGCCTAGAATTACTCTGTAAAATCTCTATATCTTCTTTCTGTAATGGGTAAAAATCTGCTAGTTTTTTTGCTTCTCTGAATTTTCTTTGAACTAACTGATGCTTAGTTGGGCTATGAGAATCTTTAAAACATTTATTTCTAAAATTAGATAAAAACTTTTGCTGTGATTGCTCAGATATTTTTTGATTTTCCAAATCTACAATATTAGATCTATTATTATCTTTATTTTCCTTATATATAGTGGAGGACGGAAAAAATTCGGCGCATGGTTGTTCTTTTTTGTCCTCTGTAGGTGGCCTCTCTACTTTGCTAGAAACTCTTTGTAGCGAAGACTCTTTTTTCGTTAAAACTGCATTAGGATTTTCCATAATATAACGTCCTTTTTCAGTGTTTTTGAAAGCGTAGCAATTGCGATATATTTTAGTTCCTATGATTAATTTAGCATGAAATTTAATATCAAATATATGATCAAGCTGTTTTAGCAAATTGACGTTTTGATCTTTCTTGCACTTGGTGATAGTAGAAAGATATTTATGATTAAGCAGAACTACATCATTTTTCCGAAGTTTGTATTCAATCACTGAAAGCAAGTTTACAGCCTTTTCTTGAAGGGGTTTTTGAGGATTGTTAGCTCTAGGAATAAGCTCCCAGTGTAGCTTATAATTCTAACACGCGCCCTACTCTCTTTGTTCTTAGATTTACAGGGAGTACCTGCAAATTCAATAGCACTATCATTTACATCTATCGGTGGTGGGTAATTGTTACCACTATTGTATTGCCCGGTTACAACACTTGTTACATAAGTCATTATATGTCCTCAAAATATGAGTCCATCGTTATAAAAACTTGCAATTTACCGAAAAATGATATATAAATAAAGGTACAAAGAATATAAATTTTATGTCCGGCAAGACAATTATTTTTGTAAAAAAATATCTTTATTTATATTATATATCGCGTTTTTTTTTCGGTTTCAGTGTTTTTATAGCGCTGGAACCTTTTTTATTCCAAAATTCATGATCTTCTTAGGTTTACATCTAGAAGACGTATTTCCATATTATACCACAACTTTTGCATGTCAATAAAAATAATTTTATTTGCTTGAAGAAAATTTATTGCCGAAATATTTGTATATCTCTTTAGAAATTTTATATCTTGCAACCCCCCCTTTTCCAGGTTTTGTTTCATAGTTTTCTATAAGAAGATTATATTTTAGTTGTTGTATTGTTGCTTTGATAGTATTTGGAGGAAGGGAGGAAGATGAAGATAATAAATCAGCAGTAATAGCATTAGTTACTATGTAATTTTCATGATTTTCTTCTATATTACGTAATATTATTTCAAATATGGTTTTTTTTGCTCCGTATAAACCTCTCCATATTTTTTCAAGATCATTATTTATAGGAGTTCCCTCTTTAGGTTCTTTTTTTGTTTTGGGCTCTGTGGATACTAGTGTTTGAGCTTTTTTTTCTATAGTGATTTCTTCTATAGAATTATTTGTTTTATTTTCATCCCAAGGCCTGTATTCTTTCTTTTTGAACATCTTATTAGGTTTAGGGTGGCTTTTTAAATCTTTTATTGATGGCATAATGATTTGTTATTTGCTACTTCTTTGGTTCTAATTGTAATATTTCTTTTGTCAATAGGTCTATATCGTCTTTTGCAACAGATATTTTTGTATTAGAAAAAATGTTTGTTGCTGCGTATATCATATTTGGGAAATCTTGACAGCTTCGTATGAATGTATTGCACATTAACTTATGAAAAACCTTATGTTTCATTATATTAGCTAATACTTCATTTGAAAGAGCAGTTCTCATATCAAACTTATTCAATAAAATTTTTAATTTGCAAGTTGAATTAAATCTTTCATTTATAGTTTGTATTTCCTTATAAGATACCTCTAAACCTGATAAACTAAACTGCTCTGGGGTCAAAGGAAAAATAACAATATCAGATGCAAGAGTTGCCGCAGTTACCGATTGGCCGAGAGCAGGAGGGCAATCTATTACAACTAAATCGTAGTTTTCAATTACTTTATCTATTATAGATTTATAAACCCTATCTAACGGATGCTTATTTAGCATTAAATGATTATCTAATACAGCATTTTCAATTCTGCTTGGCAGTATATCTACTCCTGGAGCTATATTAATGATTGCATCTTTGAGTAATTTGTTATTATCTACTATATCTACCATAACAGGAGAACTGTCACAATTTATGCCAAATGCTTGGGATAGATTACCCTGCTGGTCTAAATCTATACAAAGTATCCTTGCTCCATACAAGTTTGCTCTAATAGCAAAAGAATGAGCAACAGAGGTTTTTCCCGTTCCACCCTTTACTATTTGAAAAGAAATAATAGATTTCTCAAAAGAGTGGTTAAATATGTGTTTTGCAGTTTCATGACCAAAATAGACTCTATTATTTTTTTTAAAAGAGTATAGTCCTTTAGCGCGCAGTTCCTTATGAATAGCTTGTGTAGTAACATTTTTTAATTTGGCAGCGTCTACTGCTGTTATTCTTGCGTCAAACATAATTTAATCTTGGTTTGTTTATTAATTAATACCAAAAACAAACCAAAAAATCAAAAATAAATAACAAATGTATACTATATAAAAAACAAATAAATATAATAAAAACAACATGCATATAATATAAATATATTATATAGATACAAATAATATTTTATATTAATTATTAAATAATAATATATATATAGCATAATAATACCATAAATATAAAATTCATAAATAATATATATTATATATATATGTAATATAATTATACTAGTATTAGTATATAATTGGTATTGACATATTTAATTTGGTAATGTATAGTTAATTGTGTAAAACTGTTTATTTTTCTGGCCAAAATTGGAAAGCAGTGAGAGCCTTTCAACGCGAATTAAGGATAAGGCTGGAGTTAAGCTATAGGTTGTGAATAGGTTAGAAGGGGTTTACAATAAAATTTTTTGAACAAAATAAGAGGTAAACCCCATGAAGAAATGTATCACAACCATATTTTATTTAATAGACAATTTTTGCCAGGAATACCAAAAATGGGAACAAAATAAATTAATATCTAGCCACAAAAAGCGTACTATCGCCCTGTAAAGATTTTAAAAATTATTATCTTTACTATCTTCCATACAAGTATAAAGTAGTTATGGTTGGTTCATGTGTAGAAGCCAAGATTTAATCTGACAGACGATATAAATTTAGACCTGATTGTCAGTTAAGTTATGACTGTCAGATCTGCTTTCATGATACATGCTATGATTAGATTTTTCAAGAGCAATATGTATTGAATCTAAAAAAGGGTCTGTCTTTTTAAGTGTGTAAATTCTAAAATAAGCACTTAAATTCTACCCTCAAATTTTATCAAAAAATGAGCCATAGCTTCTCCCCAATTTTGAATGGGCATAGTCCATTTTCTCGTAATGTAATCTATTGTCAAGTACAAAGTCTTAAAAACAGAGTCGTCGCTAGGAAAATATAATGGTACCCATAATTTGGACAGGAAAAAAGGAAAAAGCAGGTATAATATTTTCTAAAAGAAGGAGCAAAAGAAAATGAAAAAGCAGGCTAAAAAATACAGTGCTGAAGAAAAAGTAAAAGTAGCTGTTGAAGCAATAACAGGAGAAATGACAATAGCACAAATCACTAGTAAATATGGAGTTCACGCAAATCAAATTTACAAATGGAAGAAAGAAGCGATAGAGTCGATGATTTTGGGGTTTAAGTCAAAATCAAAACAACAAGATACTGGGCAAGAAGAGTTGATTAAAGCTTTGTTTGAGCAAATAGGTCAGTTAACTGTTGAAAGAGACTGGCTCAAAAAAAAATCTACAATCTTTGGATTTGGAGGGTAGAAAAAAAATGATAGAACACGATCAAAACTTAAGTATTGTAAGACAATGCGAGCTTTTAGATTTAAATCGTTCAACTTATTACTATCGTTCTAGAAAAGATTTGAAAGATAATGATTATAAAATTATGAATAGAATTTAAGTGCTTATTTTAGAATTTACACACTTAAAAAGACAGACTCGGAAGTGTTTAGAAAACGCTCGTTTTTCTAGCGTCTGAGTTGTCTAGTTGGACAATTTAAGAATATTCGGGGTTTTT
>CAYGSI010000044.1:0-6213 GCA_964352655.1 uncultured Rickettsiaceae bacterium | reverse complement strand
AATATTGGCCAGAGAAATTATCCGTTTTACACAATTAATTATACGTTACCTGTTTAGCGTTTTCTTATGGATCTGGCAACTACTTCTATACTCTTAAATCCCTTGCTGCATATAGGATGAAGGGATTTTGACGGAGGGACTAATCAATATAAAGAGAAACGCCTAGCGTTTAACATAACTTCCTGGTGCTTCTTCAAGCATTTTTAAATTTCCATATTTTATTGATTTCTCCAAGTTACCACTATATTTCTTTAACCAAGATAAATAACTCATCCACCATGAACCCTTAATTTTATTAGCATCTGCCTGCCAAGTACGTGAGCTATTTACTATAATATCACCAATTTTATGTGAATATTTCTGGTTATTAGGTGGGTTAACAACCCCCGCAACATGGCCAGCATCTGTTAGACAAAAAGTACGCTCACCTTTAAATATCTTGGCACCATTATATACTGATTTCCAAAGAGCTATATGATCGGTTTTTGCAGCTAGCCAAAAACTTGGTGTATCAATAATACTAAGATCAATTTTTGTCCCAAGCATTTCAAGAGCATTGGGTTTTTTTAATAAATTATCAAGATACATATTTTTTAAATAATATATATACATATTGGCCGGTAAATTAGTGGCATCTGAATTCCAGTATAAAATATCAAATGCAGCTGGCGATTTTCCAAGTAGATAATTATTAACAAAATATGACCATACTAAATCATTTGCTCTAATTAGGCTAAAACTATTGGCAAGGTATTTTCCGTCTAAATAACCTGTTTCTAAAACTTTTTTTTCTATATAATTAATAGTAAATTTATTAATTAGAGCGCCAATTTCACCAGGATTTGCAAAATCAACTAAAGTAGTCAAAAAAGTAGCACTATTAATAATATTATTTTTTTTAGATTTTAAATAAGATAAAGCTATAGCAAGTAATGTACCGCCTATACAATAACCTAAGCTATTTACTTTATTAAATCCCAGCTTTTTAATATATTCAAGTGGTTGTAATATGCCCTCTTCAAGGTAATCTTCAAATTTTTTATTAGCTAATTTTTTTTTAGGATTAACCCATGAAACAAGGAATAGTTGAAAATTATTATCTACTAACCACTTAATTAAAGAATTATGTTCCGACAAATCAAGAATATAATATTTATTGATCCACGGTGGAATAATAAATAAAGGTACTTTATAAGTTTTTTCTGTTGGTTCATAGCAAATTAGTTGCATTAAATCATTCTGAAATATTACCTTACCCTTTGTTGATGCTATATTTTTTCCAAGATGAAAATAAGATTTATCAGTTGTGGAGATATTCAGCATATCTGTTGATTTTTTGATATCTTTAAGGAAATTTTTCATACCTTGAGCAATATTTTGCATTCCCGTTTCCAATGATTCTTTTAAAACTTCTGGATTACTAAAAATAAAATTAGCAGGCGATAATGCATCAATAAATTGATTAGCCGTAAATTCTAATAATCTTTTGCCATCTGAATCAACTTCATATTGTTGAATTGTATCTTTCATCCATTTACTTGAGAGTGTGTAATATTTTCTAATAAAATCAAAATAAATACTTTCCCCCCATACTGGATCATCAAATCTTTTATCAGGAAAATCTTTTTCTGTTTTTTTATTTACCAATTTTTTACCTGTAAATTCATTAACTGATTCGGCAATTAATTTTTGTAAATTATTAACATATTCTAAGTTAATAGCCGTAAATTTTTCGGGGTGTGTTATTAATTGTTCAAATATTTGCGTCGCTATTTCATGAGATTTATCACTATCATAAAAATTGATTGGCACTTCCATAGAATCATAATGTTCCACTAATTGTTTGATTATTTCCTGATAATAAAGAGCAGCTTTGTTAAGATTTTTTATTATTTGATCTGCAGATATATGATGCATATTTATTACCAATTTTTAAAATTATTTTTTTTGTATGAAACTAGATAATATACAAATAAAACACCTAATATAAGGCAAATTGATATTAAAAAAGCATTTTTTCCTATAGTATCTTCAGTTATATCACTATTTACATAACCACAATAATAACCAACAGAGGCGACCAAGAAATATATTATTATGGCAAAATCTAAATATGGAGGTTGGAATTTTTCAGCTAAAATATATAAATTAGACCAAAATAAAATATATAGTAATAAAGCTATTATAAACCAAAAAATGCTATTAACAATAATGTTTTTCCCCCAAAAAGACATAGATATAAACATCAAGAGTAACATTCCTATACATAAAATATTTATTAAATGAGAATTATAACGAGAAATAAAATTTCGCATAAAAATTGTTGGAATCAACATTGCAAAGAAAATATAATATTTTGCTTCTGATATTGAAATAATTAATAATGATTCTGTTAAAGCATAAACTTCGTAACCAAAGAAAATTGTCATTAGAATATAAAAAATTACAAATACAGAAAGTAATTCGAGCTCTATATTTTTTATAATTAATGATACATTAACTATTTTATTTTGGGGTGATTCTTTTGATTTATAATTTGTAGTAAAAATAAATAAAAATATTGCAATAGGTATAATATTTAAAATCATTAAATTTTTTATACCTTGTATGTCAATCATTTGTATTTTATAAAAATCATATTTCAGAAAACATTCAACCAAAAGATAAGCTGAAAAAATACTTATAAAAAATAAAGCTAAAAAATCAATTTTTGGAATTTTTATATCACTGATAATATGGCAAAATAACGAGATTATTATCACTAAATTTGCTCCAGGGTAAAAAACTGAATATAGTCTAGCTAGATGAAAGGGAAAATCAAAAAAACCAACGACAAATAAACTAAATACGTATAATATAATGCTAACTATAACGATTTGCCATAATTTAAAATAGCTTCTAAAAACCAGTAAAGTAAAGATAGCAAAAAAATAGCCTCTTAATTGATGATAATATATATTTTCAACAATATTATAAGATAATTCTTTTAATATAGTGGCTTGTTGGAGCAATTTATTATTCATTATGGCAGCAAACGAATATGTTATTATGCAGAAAAAATAAAGTATTAAAGGCTTGTAACTATTTTTGATTTCCATAGAAATTTATTTGCTAAAACATATAGGATAGTATATAAAGTTTTAGTGTGTTAAGTTATAAAATTTAGTAAAATTGTCTCTAATAATTAGTAATATAATATGAATTGTGCCTATAAGGCTCCAATAATTAAAGGCAAATAGTAAATAATGGTTAAATATGATTAATTTATATGAAAAAAAGAATTTTAATAGATGCGCATTTTCCGACACAAACCAGGGTAGTGCTGCTTAATAAAAATAATAATATTGAAACTGTAGAATATAGTTCAATTAGCAAAAAACAGATTAAAGGAAATATATATTTGGCCAAAGTAACAAGGGTTGAACCATCTCTCCAGGCTGCTTTTATAGATTATGGCGACGATAAAAGTGGCTTTTTGCCTTTTAGTGAAATACATTCTGATTATTATAATATTTTAGCTAGAGATAAAGATGACCAAACACTATCTTGGGATGAATTAAATCCACCAGAAATTACATCTGACGATCTATCTGAGATGCAATATAATACTGCAGATGAAAATAATATTATTGACCACGATGATATTGATATCAATAAAGTAGCAAAATTGATTGATGAAAAAATACCCTCGCAATTTGAGCTTGATGTTGCAGAACATGAAGTAGAAAAATTTTCAAAAGATGAAAATAATATTCATTCAAAGAAAAACTATAAAATCCAAGAAGCAATAAAAAAGGGGCAAATATTATTAGTACAGGCTACTAAAGATGAAAGAGGAAATAAAGGGGCATCTTTTACTACCCACATTTCTTTAGCTGGCAAATATTGTGTTCTAATGCCTAATAAGGCTGAGCAAAATGGCGTTTCACGCAAGATATCAAGTTATGAAGAGCGTAAAAGATTAAAAGAAATACTCAGCGCTTTGATGAATGATCAAACAAAAAAAAGCTCAAGCGTAATTGCACGAACTGCAGGCATTGGTCACACGTCACTAGAAATAAAAAAAGACTATGAATATTTAGCAAGATTGTGGAATAGAATTAGAGAAGCTACCTTAAAATCTAAAGCCCCCTGTTTTATTCATCAAGAGGATGGTTTAATACTTAAAACTATTCGTGATATGTTTGATCGTGATGTTAAAGAGGTTATAGTACAAGGTTCTGAAGCTTTTAAAATTTGTGTAAAATTTGTACAAGATATCATGCCAAACGCGCTGGATTTTGTCAGAGAATATAAGCAAAAAATACCAATCTTTACAAAATTTAATGTTGAAGATCAATTGACAAAATTATATCAACCTTCAGTATCATTACCATCAGGAGGTTATATTGTAATTAATCCGACTGAGGCGCTAATTTCTATAGATGTAAATTCTGGGAAAGCCACAGGAGAGCGTAACGTTGAAGAAACAGCGTTAAAAACAAATTTAGAAGCAGCAAGAGAAATAGCCAGACAAGCGAAATTACGCGATTTATCAGGATTGCTTGTTATTGATTTTATAGACATGCTAAGCGCAAGAAATCGAAAAATGGTTGAGCGCAGCTTACGTGAGTTTTTAAGCAAAGATAAAGCTAGAATTCAGACCAATAATATTAGTTCATTTGGTTTGCTTGAAATGTCAAGGCAAAGAATGAGGGCTTCTTTTCTTGAAATTAATTCCAATATTTGTGCCCATTGTAGTGGCAAGGGAATAGTGCGGGCTGATGAACCTAATGCAATGTTGATTTTACGTACGATAGAAAATGAGATATTTGATACAGATTATGATATAATCAATGTTTATTCTATAGCCTCATCTACTATATATTTACTTAATAATAAAAGAGTGGAAATTGATTTTATTGAAAAAAAATATAGTATAAAACTTAATTTCATTATTGATGATAAGGCTAATTCTGACAGCTATTCCATTGAAAAAATTAAATTATTAAATAAACATAAAAAAGATGTTGTAGAAATAAAACCTGCTCTGCAAGAAATGCATGAAGAAGAAAAGTTGGTTAAATCTAAAGAAGAAGCGGCAAAAATAACAGCTAAACCAAAACAATCTAAATCAAGAAAATCAAAGAAAAAAGCGACAGATATTAAGCAAGTCGACGAAAAAAGCAACATACAAGCTGATAAAATACCGGAAAAACAAGAGAATTCAGAAGCTAAAGCAAACAAAGATAAATCTACCCCAGTTTCTATTACAAAAACAAAAGAAGCTGATAATAATATACCAAAAAATGCGGCTCAAGTTAAAGAAAAATCTAGCTCTAATATTTCTAGGAAAAAAATCACTCGAAAAAAATTGAATACAAAAGCAAAGGAGAATGTTTTAAATTAGAATTTTTTAAATATTAGGAAATTTGATTGTAGCTCTATTTTTATATGAAATATGGAAAATTTACTATTTCAGCAATTTTGATATTAGGTATTTTAACTTTAATATATTTTAGATATATAGATAATTCATCTCATGAAATAATAATTTTACATGCACAATATACAAAGCACAGAAAAAAACCCCTTGACCCTGGGGGGGTTGAAATTCTGAATGCTAATAGTCTTATTTATGAAAAATTAACTTCTAATGATTCAGTATCCAAACAAATAAATTTTAATTCTTTACCAGAAAAACCTATAAATATCATATTTGAAGATGATGAATATTCATATGACCCGATTGATAAAACAATAGGTAATAACCCCTCTCAAACTACGCTAACAATTAATACGATTACCGAAAATAATAAACTACATAAGGTAAATATAAACAATTCTGAAAATAATTATAAATTACAATTAACTTCGGCTTGGTCTGAAAAAGAAGCAAAAAATAAATGGGAGAAAATAAAATTACGCCACATTAAATATTTGAAAAATAGTAAATTAATTACTAAAAAAATCAAAACTAATGATGGTAAAATAATTTATCTAATAATGGCAGGAAATTATGCTTCTTTAAGCCAAGCAAAATTAATATGTAAAAAATTAATTGCAAAAAAACAGAGTTGCATAGTTACTAAATAACTCCAGCCTTATCCTTAATTCGCGTTAAAAACCCAACAATCAACTATACTTCAGAGCTTTTTAGTATGAAGTCAGAAAAAACATCGGTAACGTATAAAAACTTGTGTAAAATTAAACTATGGGCTAAGCTAGTATAGC
>CAYGSI010000043.1:0-8510 GCA_964352655.1 uncultured Rickettsiaceae bacterium | reverse complement strand
TCGCTATGGTTTTTGAGTCTTAGGGAATATAGTTTCCGACCATTCATCGTTAATAATTAAAATATGGCAAAGCATTGACTGGTGGCAAGAAGGGTCTTTGGCGGTACCATTTTAGTGACTACAGGGTTATATGTAATATAAGCAGTAAACAGCTCGTGATATTGCTTGTAGACATAGGTCACAGAAAAGAAGTTTACAAATCCTAGGTTTTGAAGTCGTAAATATATTTTGTCTTCTTGGGGTTATTCTCTGTACTCT
Source organism: uncultured Rickettsiaceae bacterium (assembly GCA_964352655.1). GTDB lineage: Bacteria > Pseudomonadota > Alphaproteobacteria > Rickettsiales > Rickettsiaceae > Megaera. The sequence goes on along the minus strand of CAYGSI010000043.1, from coordinate 8,252 downwards.
TCTACAAACTATCTCTTCTTTAGGAAGAAGAAGAGTTTTACTAAATTATTATGGCTGAATATTGCCGCAATCTCTACAGTTAAATTAATAAGTATGGCTTTCTACAAAACCAACATGGGGGTGGCGTCAGCAGGGGGCTTTGCCCCCTAGTACATACCCCTGTTTTTTTGCAGTTGAGATGCATTTTAAAATTGACAAAGGCACAAACAAAGAGGTAATTTTCTTGTAAGTTTTCATAACATGCGCAATACCCAAATATTTGACTTCGTCAAAATTTGGCTGCGCTCAAGGAGTTTTAAAGCAGTTTGGAAGTGAATTTTGTAGTGAATTTGGGTAATAGATGGCAACATTATTTGGTAGGATGAGATCGATAAGTAGAGGGGCAGGGAGCAGCGCAATGACTGCTGCTGCATATCGTTCTTGCTCGCAACTAACTCGCATTATTACCGATAAAGAAACTGGTATTAAAAGTGATATTACTTACGACTATACCGACAAAAAGGGATTGGTTTATAGCAAGATATTTGCTCCAGATATAGAACTGGCTGATGGTACTAAAGTTGAAACTCCTGCGTGGGTATTTGATCGCCAAAATCTATGGCAACGCGTTGAAGATATTGAAACTAGAGTTAATTCTGAGCTGGCAAAAGAGTATGTTGTTGCACTGCCAAAAGAATTTTCAGTAGAGCAAAATATTAAGCTTTTGCAAGAATTTGTAGAGACTTCTTTTTTATCCAGGGGCATGATAGTTGACGTCAATTACCACGGCGATAATCCAGAAAATCCGCACGCTCATATCATGTTTCCTATGCGCATGCTGGAATTAAATGAGCAAGGTGAAATTGATTTTGGCGGCAAAGTCCGCGAGTGGAAAGCATTTGCAATGCTGCAGTCTATTAAGCAAGAGCAGCAAATAATTATCAATAATCATTATGCTAAAAATGGTTTTGAGTTTCATTTACAATGGGGCACTTCTGATGGTTTAGAGTCGACCTTTCATCATGGTGGGATAAAGAATTTGTGGCTACGTAATCAGGAAATATTAGAGAGAAATGCAAGTCGCATAATTGCTGATCCAAGTTTGATAATAGATAAGTTAGACCATAATAAATCGGCATTTACAAGTGAAGATATCGAGAAAGAAATTGAGAATGCACTGCAAATAAATTTAAGGCATATTGAAAGCGATGAATATCTTAAGCACAAAAAATCTTTAGAAGTTTATCTACAAACTGAAAAGCTTAAGATGCTAGATACTGTATTGCTTTCTCCTAAACTTACTGTGGTGAATAACTGTGATTTGAAAGGAAGGACATTATTTGCCAAGACTAAACAAGTAGAGTTAGAGAAGCGATTTGTATCCCATATAGAAACTCTGCATTCAAAAGATAATCATGCAATCCATATTGCAGAAAAAGATATAAAACCTCTGGGCACGGATAAAAATGGCAAGATAATAGAATTCACACAGCAACAGAAAGAGGTAATTAGAAAAACATTAGCTGGCAAAAATATATCAATTATAGAAGGTTGGCCAGGCGCTGGTAAAACTACTGTTACAAAGGAGATAGTGCGTCACTATCAAAAGCGAGGTTACACTGTTATGGCCGCCGCCCCGACTAATAAGGCCGCACAGGAACTCGAGAATAAGCTGGGAATAAAAGCATATACTGCGGCAGCTCTTAGAATGAAGTGGCAATTAGAGAGGGGGTATAAGACTGATATATCTCTTAAATCTGATTATTATAGGGAAGAGGCGTATCAAAATACTGATCCAGTAATGCAGGATAAGACGGTTCTTATCATTGATGAGATCTCAATGATAGATACGTCGACATTTGATTATTTTGCCGCAGAAATCGCTAGGAGTGGAAATAAATTGATTGGTCTTGGTGATAATAACCAAAACCAAGCGATTGGTATGAAAGGCGCTGCGGCTAAAGCAATTGATATTGCTGGTTCTAATTTACTGACAGAAATTAATAGACACAGAAATACAGATACTCGTATTCAAGATCTGCATATAGAGGCAAGCACTGCACTGAGCCGCTACCAAGTGCCAAAGGCTTTGTCAATATATGAGCAGCTTGGAGCAATTAAATTGCATGAGAATGAGGAGTTAAAAGAGCAGGCAATATTTAGTTCATATATGGAGAAATTATTTGATATAGCGGAAAGAGAGAAGATACCTGTAAGTATTGCTGCATCTAAGATCGGAATGATAGCCTATACAAATGCTGAGATTGATCGTTTAAATGTAATGGTGCGTGATTCCTTGAAACGCTCTGGAGTGCTGTCTGCTAGAGGCAATAGCTTCTTGTCGGGTGGTTTGCACGGCAAGGGTAATATGGTTGAACTTTGCGATGGAGATCAGATTATATTCAAGAGCAACCAAATAGAAGAGGAAGGTTATGGCGGCGTGATGAATAACGAGATCGCTACTGTCCGCAAGATTGTTTCATGCTCTGCCAATGGCAAAGGTGAGTTTGTAGCTGACATTAATAGGAATGGCAAAGTTAAAACGGTAGTGATAAAAACAGCAGAAGATGGTAGGCCAATATCATTCAGACATGCATATGCTATTACTAATTATGCAGTTCAAGGGAGCAGTATAGATCATATATTAATGTCGATAGATAAGCATAGCGGTTATGAGGTTACTCTGGTTGGCCTGACGCGTCATATATTGAGTTGCAAGATATTTGCAGCGCGTGATACTCTCGAGAATGAAGTTTTTAGAACTAAAGACTTGGATGTTAATAAGGTCAGAGCGGAGTTTAACGCTATATCCTATAAGTGGTTAGAGAAAACAAATGAAGATGGGAAGAAATATTTTGAGAAAGAAGATGTTCCTCTATGGAAGATTGGTCTTAGATTACTTGCGTCAAAGCGTACAGATTTGAATTTTGCAATAGATCATAGTTATGGCAAGAAGAATCAAACAGATAATTTATCTGCTATATATGCAAAAATAGGTAGCTTGCGTGGTGATTTAGATAAGCAAACAGGCGAAATATATAAGTTTGAACTACAAGCTAATTCGCTAGTTGAGTTAGAAGATAACTCCCAAGGAAAAGCCAACCAGCAGCAACAGCAGCAGCCATATAGCCAAATGGAGTTATTTGCAGCAGAGCATTTTAAGTTAGAAGCTGGTGATGTAATGTTTGATGTCAGATCCGTAATGAAGTCGCCTGCGCTATATAAGCAAATTAACTTCGATGAGATAAGTTCTGTTGATCACGCGGAGGCTTTAAAAACTGGCATATTAAAAAATGGAACAAGAATCAAATTAAAATGGAATGATTTAAGTGAGTTAGATCAGAATCTTGTATTGCATAGTTATTTAGATAAGGAAGATAAAGAGCAACTATCAGAGCACATAGACAAGATAGAAAAACTAGAACATCAGATAAAGCAAGTATCATCTGAACATGCAGGTGTTTTTGCTGAAATGTCCGAGCACAGCAAATCCTCGCATAAAGATTTAACTGGTAATCATGGAGCCGTGCGCGACTATCTTGAAGCTAGAACTAATGCACGGGAAGGTTATAAAATTGTGCATGAATTAAATTCATGTTTAAATTCTCATAAAATACAAAAGCTATTAATAGCTGATATTAAGGCAAAATATAAAATTAATTTTCAGATATTGCCTACAAAAATACAGTCAATTGTTGCTGCAGAGGAGAAATTCATAAAAAGAAAAGAAGAATTTGATGCTAAGAAACAAGAAGAGAACCCTAACTTCAAACCTGAAACTGATCTTGCTAAATATAGGCAGAACTATTTGCGTAGCATTACAAACAAAAATAAAATTGAGCTTAACCAAAAGAATCTGGATTTGTATTTGTTTGATGTTTTAAGCAACACAGAAAACAAGGAATTATCGGATTTTTGGGATAAAGCAGAAACTGCTCAGTTTGATCTAGATAAGACGCTAGAGGCAAGGCAAGCTACAGCGCTTGCGTTAATAAATAATTATCATCAGGGTATCCAGAGTGAAAATAAACAGCCGTCTATAGGTAAACTACTTGCACAACTTAATTTGAATTATCAAACTATTGCAAAACATGCAAGAGTGTCTGATGAGGGGCATTATTTTGCAGAGATTGCTAAAGGTAGCGCATTAGCAGATAGGCATTATGGTAAAATAATGGAGTTAATAGAGAAAGCTACTAGTAAAGATTTGACAATAGAAAACGCTAAATCATTGTTAGAGTCTCACTATGAATTAGCAGTAGGCCATGAGTTGTTAGGCGAGTATTTAACTGATTTAAGATCACAAAGAATTTCAGTTATAGAGCAAAAGAATGGGGAATTAAAATTGCTGCAAAAGCATAAGTTATTCAAAACTACTGAATTTAATAGCTATATTGGCCACATATATAAGACAAACCGCCTGGAGGTAATAGAAAACTTAGATAATCTGCTTAACAAGACTGGTGATAAAAAACAGTTATTACTTGCGATATCGCAGTCACCTGAAATGCTTGGTGAGCTGCAAAATAGAGGAATAATAGCAAAAATATTTAAATCAGCGCAGGCGCAGCATGTAGATGAGAAGCTTGGAATTTTTGGTGATAATCTAAAGAGATATGTAGAGGGGTATGCGCAAATGGAAGAAATTCAAAGTAGATTAGATGGAAAATATTTTCAAGAAAAACTCAAGAATATAGATTTAGAAATCGGAAAGCTGCAGAGCCAAATTGCAAGCTCTAAAGAGACTGAGTTTTTAGAGGAAATAAGTAGTATGGAATCGGCTGCTACTCATCATGGCAAACTAAATGAGCAGAAATTTGCTACTAGCGTAAGTGAGTTATTTAGAGAGGATAAGACTCTAGATTTGCTATTTAATTGGCAGAGTTACAAAGCAAAAATATCTGAGAAAAAGTCTGTTGAGAATCAGCCGCAAGCTGAACTCGCTAAAGAGGAAAAAACCTATCAGCAGAAGATAGAGAGATTAGATTTTAATGAAGTAGCAAATTCTTTAAGCTCCATGCATTATGAGTCAATATTCCGCCAATATGCTTCTTGCATTAATCCAGATGGTAAGATAGTGAAGAAAGGACGGAGCATAAGCAGTGGCAGTTTAAATATGAATTTACAAAATGGATTGTGGAATAGATTTAGTAGCGGAGAAAGCGGTAATATATTTGGTTTTGTATCTCACGCTACTGGTGTTGATAAAAGAGAGGCTCTTGAGATTGTAGCAGATATAGCAGGAATAAGGCCGAGTAGTTCATATATAGATAAAAAACCTATCAAAACCTTCGAGCAAATCAAGCAAAATGAAGCTAGAGTGGAAATGAAGGAAGAGTGGGTTGCGAGCATTGTAATAAAAGCAGATGCCCCAGTATTTAATCCGGAGGAGCATCTGTCTTTTATGCTCAAGAATAACAAGCTAACTGCAAGCTATGAGTATCGAAATACTGATAACCAGTTGCTTGGATATGCAGTTCGTCTTGAGGATAAAGTAAGCGGTAAGAAACAGGTATTGCCTGTAGCTTATTGTGAAAATAGCAGCACCAAGGAAGAGAGTTGGCGTCTTAAAGGATTTAATGATAGTGGATATAAGCCAATATATGGTGCAGAGAAGCTGCATGCTGAGATGAAACCTATTTTGATAGTAGAAGGAGAAAAAACAGCAGAAGCTGCTCAGAAACTAACGCCAGATCATACAGTTATTAGTTGGATGGGTGGTTCAAAAGCAGTGGATAAAGTTAATTGGCAAAATTTAAAAGGAAGAGAGGTAATAATTTGGCCAGATAATGATCAGCCAGGCATAATGGCAGCAGAGAATATCAAAGAGCATATAGATTACCAAAACAATCATAAAGGACTATGTAGTATAGTAGATACTGCAAGCTTGAACCTGCCTGAGAAATGGGACTTAGCAGATAAGGCACCTGAGGGATTGGATGTTAAAGCAGAGATATCGAAATCATTGCAGCATAACTATTCTAAACCAAATATGAAGAATATTGAGTTATTGGAATCATTTGATTTACTGAAGGCTAAAGGTGAAATTGATATTAGCGGCATACATTCTACAGAATTATACAAAAAGAGCCTTGCTTTAATTGCAGGCAAAGACAGTGTAAAACTGGATTCAAATAAAGGATTAGCTGAGCAAATACAAAATTTACAGGATCAATATTCAGAATTGGCAAGCCAGTATAGTTTTAGATATCCAGCGCAAAAGGATATGACTAAACAAGAAGCTATACAGTACGAATTAGAAAAAGAAGCTGGTATTTTTCATCAATTGCAAACGAATACAAGCAAACTGCCAAGAGTAGATCAGGAGCATATTTGTTCTACAGTAAGCTATCTGGTAAGCCACATGAAATACTATCAAAAAGCCGATATACAAGATGTAGGCAAGAAGCTTGATACTGAATTAAATAGCAATAATTGGAGCAAGCAATTATTTGAGAAGCACGAATCAGCAACGAAATTAGCAAAAGCCAAATTAAAAGCTGCGGATCTTACTGAATTTACTAAGTTAATAGAAACCGCAGATCCTAAGCTAATGAGTAAGATAGAATCAGCCAGTAATTTCTTAAAAAAACAGGCAGGAAAAGATGCAGAGCAACTACTAAAGCTGTATAAAATACACGGAAGCTCAAATGCAATACATGATGCATTAATCAAAGAGTGCAAAAAGCATAATTATGGCATTATGAAGCAGCAATTAAAGGCAATAGATCAAGGCAAGTCAGTTAAACTTGGTGGCAAAGAGTTCACTTGTCAGAAGGCCTACTTAGAGCATTTGCATGAACATGGGAAACATGATTTCCTTCCAAGGCAGCAAATCAAAGCTACACTAGTTAAAATCAAGCATCAAGAGCTAGAAATGCACAAACAGCAGCAAATTGCAGGACCTGGCATGTAGATCTGTATATGGAAGTACTTAATTTGACAAAAATCTGATCATACATTAGTTAAAACCAAATGTTTTGCTCTTACAAGATTTATCTTGCAATATTAACATAAAATGTTAATATTGCAAGGATGTATAAAAGAAAGCTTACACAGAAAATTATCAAAAATCTTGAGCGAAGTCCAGCTGTTGCTATTCTTGGCCCGCGCCAGATTGGCAAAACAACACTTGCTTATGAGATTGCTAAAGGACAGCCATCTATTTATCTGGACCTTGAGAATCCAGAAGATTTTCAAAAGCTGAAAGATACGGCGCACTATCTGGATCTGCATGCTGATAAACTTGTTATTCTTGATGAAATTCAACGCTACCCTGATTTATTTATGTCGCTGCGTGGTATCATTGATGCCAGAAGACGTGAGGGGAGAGGAAATGGCCGATTTTTGGTTTTAGGGTCAGCAACCAATGAGCTGTTAAAACAGAGTTCAGAGAGCCTTGCAGGCCGTATTCATTATTCTGAGCTTACTGGCTTAAATCCACTTGAAATTGAGTCAACAACTGGCGAGCCTTTACAAAAACTATGGATGCGTGGAGGGTTTCCAGACAGCTATGCCGCTGAAGACGATGAAGCAAGTCATCAATGGAGGCAGGATTTTATTCGCACTTATGTTGAAAGAGATATTCCAGTGCTAGGGCCAAGAATACCAGCTACAACATTGATGCGTTTCTGGAGTATGCTTGCCCATACACAGGGTGAGTTACTAAATGCTTCAAAGCTTGCCAGTTCTCTCGGTGTTGAGAGTGTAACCATCAGTCGATATTTAGATCTTATGGTTGATCTCTTGTTGGTTCGTAGACTTGAACCATGGCACGGAAATGTCAAAAAACGGTTAGTGAAGTCACCACGAACATATGTACGCGATAGTGGTCTTGTACACGCCTTGCTACAAATTCCGAATTATGAGGCATTGTTGGGAAATCCTATATTCGGTAAAAGCTGGGAGGGGTTTGTTATTGAGATCATTATTAATGCATTGCCTTCAAGAGCTCATGCGTTTTTTTATCGTACATCAGCTGGAGCAGAAATTGATTTGGTAATTGAATTTAGTCTTAATGAATATTGGGCTATTGAGATCAAAGCTAGCCGCACCCCAACTTTAAAAAAAGGTTTTCATATGGCTTGCGAAGACTTAAAAGTAAAAAAGAAATTTGTTGTTTACAGTGGGGAAGATAAATTCTCTAGCAGCCACGATACAACCATCTTGTCACTAGCACATATAGTTGAAGAGTTGCAAAGTAAATGATGGTTTTTATTTTGGGAGTATTCAAATAACTGTGTAAATTAAATTGTGCTCGTAAGTAGCCTGTG
>CAYGSI010000042.1:0-8540 GCA_964352655.1 uncultured Rickettsiaceae bacterium | reverse complement strand
TGCTATACTAGCTTAGCCCATAGTTTAATTTTACACAAGTTTTTATACGTTACCGTATTATAATTACACACCTAAGGTTTAGGTTACAATGTTGGTATTACCATGTCTAGTAAAAATTAAATATTTTATAAAATTAAATAATATAGTTTTTAAATAACGATTTTAATACAACAAATAATTATCACTATTTAGAACCAAAGATAATCGCTGTATTAATTATTTCTTCTCGGATTATATCTTGTAAAGCTCTAAACTCCTCAGAGCCAAATTGATTATTGTTTATCCAGTTTTGTTTGATGAGAGCTTTTTCATAAATTACACTATCTGTGCCTTCAAGATAACAGTCACGAGAAAGAACAATAAAAGAATTATCTATTTTGAAATTTAATTTTTCTAAATTTGGAATTGTTTGTTGTTTAAAAACTATTTTTTTTTCATAAATTCCTGGAGGACCAATATATAAGTCATTAACGTGAGACGTAGGATCAATCGCTAAAATTGTATCAATTAAATGCCAATCATTATATAACGCATAACCTTGACCCAAATTACTTTTGAAAAATAAATTTGGATCTTGGAATTTTAATGAAATAACAACCGGTGTCACTATTCTGCTTTTTAATGGTGGGATTATACTTTTAATTTTATTTTTTTCTAAAATAGAATTAGCAATAAAATTATTATAAACCATATCTTCTATACCCTTAGGAGACAAATACAAGCCAGCACCGGTTAAATTCATAGCGTGATTTTTTAACAACTCTATATCTAAATCTACGATTTTTTGTTCTGATATTTTTTTTGTTATTGAAAATTTAGAATCTTCGGGTCTAGCTTTAGGGATTTTAGTATAGAATGAACCATCCTCTGTTAGGACCAAACTATTCTTACCAGCTATATTAGGATCTATTACATCTGGCATGCTTACATGGTTTGTAGGATCAATCCAATATTCATCACCATTTTTATCCTTAACTATAACAATGGCATGATTAAAAGATGATAAATTGGGTAAACTATCTAAATCTCTAATCCAAGCACCCGACATAACCAAAGCCACATTAGCCTCATACCCAAGATGCTGAAGGATAGTTGCAGTAATAGTTGAAAAATCCTTACAATCTCCAGATTGTTTATCAGCAACAGCTCCAAGATCTTGAGGGATAAATTTTCCATCGCGACTTTGCCAATTACCAAAATATTGTATCCTATCATGTAAGTGAGTAATAAGTTGGTTGATTACATTAACAATATCTTTCTCTTGTGCAATTATATTTTTGATTTCTAAAAATAATTTAGGTAATTTTTGTTTCTGAATAGATATATAATCAGATGATAATAAATTGCCTAAACTCTCCCAAGAATCGATACTAGACACTGAAAAACGAGTAATATATTTAGGGTTTAGATATGTTGAATTAACTTCATTAATCGTATCATTAAAAATTGGTTTTTTTAGTTTAATAGACGCTTTGTTAAAATAACCTGGCTTATCTTTAATAGTGTTTTTAGTAATGGATAAATTTTCGTTAACATCAGTGACTTTTAGCATTAAATCAAGTTTAGAATCAATATTAATGCTTGATTCTTGCCAATAACCGTCAAAACCAAAATAATATCCTGCAAAGAAATTATTATCTATCTTAGGCTTTGTAACAGTTTCCTTATATTTAAGGTAAATTTGTGCTCCTATTTCTGAATTTGGAAAATGTATAGAAACTTGTTTTTGATCATCAAATCCTTTAGCATTAATGCCTATTGATTTATCTTCGATCATACTATCTGTAACTTGATATTCTTGCTCAGCAAAAATTGTTTTAGCCGCTAAGATTTCTATCGAAGAACTATTGCCATTATAGTTTATGTTATATTTACTAAAGAAGCTTCTTGCTTGTTCTTTTAGCAATGTAGCTTTAATCTCTACTATCTCTTCATATGTTCCATCTTCATTAATAGAAATCTCTCTATTATAAGCATCATAAGATAAATCTGCATCCTCAATATCCTGAAAACGCCCATATGCTTTGCTTGTAATAAATGACAAAATTAAAATACTAATTATGTATCTAAACATAATAAAACTCCATGTTAGAGATTAATAATTTTTATAGGAAATTTTTAAATTCGCTAATAACCCTAGAATATAATTTTTTCTTAAACGGTACTACACTACGAATTAATTTGCTTGGTTCTATCCAGCACCATTGTGCAAATTCAGGTGTAGCGGTTTTAATGTTAATATCAGCATCTGCACCAGAGAATTTTATCAAAAACCATTTTTGTGTTTGGCCGCAATATTGCCCGTTCCATAATTTATTAATTAAATAATCAGGTATTCTGTAGCTATACCATCTTCTTGATTCTGCTATAATTCTCCCCTTTTTGCTACCTAATTCTTCTTCCATTTCTCTTAACGCTGCTGCGCTTGGGGTTTCTCCAAGATCAATACCACCTTGTGGCATCTGCCAATTAAGCCCTTTAGTATCTATTCTTTTTCCTACAAAAATCTTCCCCTCATCGTTTAGTATCATCATACCAACACCTGGTCTAAATGGTAAATTTTTGTTACTAGAATCATTACTCACCTTAATATATCTCGTTTAAAAAATTATTGTGCTTTATTTTCTTTATTTTCTTTAATTATTAACCCCCTGATAAGATCATACGCACGTGCATATTGATAATCTTTTTTATATTTTTCAGACATTTCATAATCTTCGAACCTCTCAATATCAGCATTTTTCTTGTTTGGTTCTTTTTCTTCATTATTATATTTCTTCAAATAACTCTTGATAGATGACTCACTAAAAGCTGTAGATTTTTTTTCTTTTTCAGCATATTCAACTTTTGCATTTTCAATAAAAATATCAGGCATAACTCCTTTAGCATTTATAGAATTACCACTTGGTGTGTAATATTTAGCAGTAGTAAATTTTATAGCTGCTCTTTTATTAATTTGTGTAAATGTTTGTACTAACCCCTTACCAAATGATGTTGTCCCTATAAGGATTGCTCTATTATGGTCTTGCAAAGCGCCAGCTAAAATTTCAGAAGCAGAGGCTGTTCCAGAATTAATAAGCACAACCATAGGGATATGAGGCGCCTTTTCAACGAATCTACCTGCAGAAAAAGTAATATTATCTTCTGGCTTTTTTCCTTTAGTAGAAACTACTACGCCATGATCTAGGAAATATTCTGCCACCGCAACCGCTTGGTCTAAGATACCGCCAGGATTATTCCTTACATCCAAAATTAACCCCTTTAATTCTTTTTGTTGTTTTTTTGCTTGTCTTGACAAATTTTTCATTGCTTTACTAAGCTCAGCTGTCGTTTGATTATTAAATGTTTTAATTCTTACATAACCAATACCACCAAATGCATCAATCTCTAATTCTGATTTTACAGGTTTAATAGTTACTTTTTCCCTAATTAAATCAATTTCTTTAGTTTTGTTTTCATTGGGATGAACTACTAAAAGATTAAGTTTTGTACCAGGCTCTCCCCTCATCTCTCTAACAGATTTATTAAAACCAAGGTTAGATACTAACTGGCCGTTAACACCAATAATATAATCACCAGACCTAATGCCAGCTTTATAAGCGGCCAGATCGTCAATTGGTGAAATGACTTTGATAGCTCCCTGATCTGACATTATTTCAACGCCAATACCACCAAATTCACCATCAGTTTCATCAAGAAAAAATGCTAAATCATCATCAGTAAAATAACCAGAATAAGGATCTAATGAACGAAGCATCCCATCAATAGCTTCATCAGTCATTTTTTGATAGTCAACCTCACCTATATAATTTTTGTTCACACGCTGCAGAACATTCTGAAATTGCTTACAATAATACGAGACTGACTTATTATTAATTTTTTCCTTTTCAGTTTCTTTAGCAAAAGAAATATTATGGTTCAAACTTAATAAGATGATCAGCATCATCTTCAAAAATATTTTTAGATTATACATATATTTTAAGCTCTCCTTTATTCATCAATGTTGATTGTTCCTGAATAAATTTAAATCTTTTCTCAGGATTTTTACCCATTAGATTATCTACTATAATATGCGTATTGTCAAAATCATCTACATTTACCTTATATAAAATCCTAAATTTAGGATCCATAGTCGTCTCTTTCAATTGTTTTGGCGTCATTTCTCCAAGCCCCTTAAAACGTCCTATATCAATTACCGCTTTGCTTTTCGCCGATAATTCTTTAATCATTTTTTCTTTGTGTAATTCATCAGCAGCATAATAAGTATTATTACTTTGCGTTAGTCTGTAAAGTGGTGGCTTAGCCAAATAAAGATGTCCATTAGTGACTAATTCACGCATTCTCAAAAAGAAAAAAGTCATAAGTAACGAGGAGATATGAGCCCCGTCAACATCAGCATCAGTCATAATGATAATTTTTTCATATCGAAGATTTTCTTCACAATAATGGTTCATAGAACCACATGCTAAGGCAATTTCAAGATCTTGAATTTCTTGATTAGCTAATATTTTTGCAGCAGCTGCATTAGCTACATTTAATATTTTTCCTCTAAGTGGCAAAACAGCCTGAGTTTCTCTATTTCTTGCTTGCTTTGCAGAACCTCCTGCAGAATCTCCTTCTACTAAAAATAACTCAGTACCTTCAGCGCTGTTTCTACTGCAATCTGCTAATTTACCTGGTAATCTCAATTTTTGAGTTGCCGTTTTTCGGCTAACCATCTTTTCGTTTTTACGATTTAACCTATATTCAGCATTACTAATTAGATGATTTATTAGCAAATTTGCTGCATTTTTATTACTACTAAGCCAATGATCAAAATGGTCTTTAACCATATTTTCAACATTTTTAGCTACTCCCTTTGACATTAATTTTTCTTTAGTTTGCCCTTGAAAAATAGGATTTTTAATAAAAACAGAAATAATAATACAGGCAGAATCTAAAATATCTTCCGGAGCAATCAATACCACTTTTTTAAGATTAGTCATTTCGCCATAAACCTTAATACTCCTACTCATTGCTGCTCTCATACCCTGCTCATGCGTTCCACCTTGCGGGGTAGGAATAGTATTACAATAAGATTGAAAAAAACTTTCATTTTCATGCCAACAAAGTGCCCATTCAATTTTTATATGTTCCTCTGAAAATTCAGCATTGCCCGCAAAAATTTCACTACCAATAATTTTACTTTTATCAATTCGAGAATCTAAATAATCTTTTAAACCATTGGGAAAATGGATTACTGATTGATTAGGTATTTCATCATTATTAATTAATTCAGGAGCGCATTTCCAATGAATCTCAAAACCTTTATATAAATACGCCTTGGATTTTGCCAAATCATAAACTTTCTTTGGTTTTAAACTGGCATTGCCAAAAATTTCTGCGTCCGGTAAAAAAGTAATTTTTGTTCCCTTTAATTTTTTAGCCACTTCTTTTTGCTCAAGTTTAGTTATCGCATGACCTTTGGAATAATCTTGACAATAAGAGATTCCATTACGATAAACCTCAACAATTAATTTACTTGCTAAAGCATTGACAACAGATATACCAACCCCATGTAAGCCACCAGATGTCTGATATGCTTTATCTGTAAATTTTCCACCTGAATGCAAAGTAGTTAAAATTACTTCTAATGCAGATTTACCAGGAAATTTAGGATGATCGTCAATTGGAATACCACGACCATTATCAGAAACGGCAATAGTGCCATCTGCAAACATCTCAATATTTATACGTGAAGCATAGCCAGCAACGGCTTCATCCATTGAATTATCAATAACCTCAGAAACCAAATGATGCATTGAGGTTTCATCAGTTCCACCAATATACATGCCAGGTCTCATTCTAACAGGTTCTAACCCCTCTAGAACCTCTATATCACTAGCTGTATAAGTTTGTTCTTTGGTAGATTTTTTATTATTGGCGAAATTGAATAAATCAGACACTTTTTTGTTAAAAACCTATTTAAATTTTATGCATTTAATAACCCGTGAACTCTATCTATTTTTACTATTAAAAGCAACTATTATCCAGTAATATGCATAAGTTCAATAGATATGAGACCAAATCTAAGTTGCCAGAATTTTTTGAGTATCCTGTATAGGCGTTAATCTTTTCAAGTTAAAATGAGGTCTATTATGATCTACTTAGCACCAATTCCCTAGGGCTAGAGGCTTTCATACCGTATTCCCATTTTTTGGAATATTGAAATTTAGATATTGCTAAAGAAGTATAGATAATATATTTTTAAAGAATAAGTAAGATGAGAGAATTTTTAATCATATCGAAGGCCGGAGTAATATCGTTAGTTTCCCTGTTAAAGCCAGCGAATTAATATTAATCAGAAATTTTTGTTTTCTACAAGAGAATTTTCAGCTTTCGAGATATAGCGTTGAGGTGATATTTTGTATTTGCTGTAGATTTCATAGGTATCTGTGTATAAGATTTTTATATTGTAACTTTGTTCAATGCCGATTACCATTTGACAATAATACGAATCCTTTTTCTTTGTTACTTGGAAATCAATAAGGCTTTCAACATGATTGAAAATTCTCTCATATTGCTTTTCTTTATAAAATATTTTATCTATACTTGTTTAGCAAAGCTTAAAAATAGATTACCATTATTAGTTAAAAAATAATCTGAATTGAATTTATACTATTTACAAATAAAAAATAGCCTCATATATTAAACCAACTTTTAATTGATTATAGTGTAGTTTATGCTGACAAAAATTTGTAGTCTAACGTTTAATGGTATTGAAATTACTGATGTTGACGTTCAAGTTAAAATTACACCTGGCGTGCCTAATTTTATAATAGTTGGTCTTGCAGATAAAACTATCGCTGAATCAAAAGAAAGGGTTCGGGCTTCTATGTCTTCAATTGGTCTAGCCCTACCTGCAAAGAGAATATTGGTAAACTTAGCGCCTGCAGATTTAATAAAAGAAGGTAGTCATTTTGACCTTGCAATTGCAGCTGCAATATTGTCGTCCATGAAAGTTTTGCCAGCACAAGAAATACTAGATTATTTAGTATTTGGTGAATTATCACTTGATGGTTCAATCTTGCCAGTAAGTGGCGCATTACCAGCTGCCATTGGCGCTGCTAGCAGAGATCAAGGTATTATTTGCCCAAACAAAAATGGTCCTGAAGCTGCTTGGTCTGGAAATGAGCGAATCATCGCTCCAAGTAATTTACTCGAATTAATTAATCATTTTAATGGTTCTCAGGTACTTTCTTCTCCAAAACCAGTTTTTGATAAAACTGAGGTAAAATATCCTAATTTATCAGATATAAAGGGTCAAATTGTGGCAAAAAGAGCTTTAGAAATTGCAGCAGCTGGTGGACATAATATGTTAATGTATGGACCACCTGGCACTGGTAAATCTATGTTAGCTTCAAGATTACCAGGAATTTTGCCAAAATTAACTGCTAATGAAATTTTAGAAATTAGTATGATAGCAAGTATAGCTGGAAATATTAATGATGGTTGTTTAACTGATGAGAGACCTTTTAGAGCGCCACACCATAATTGTTCTATAGCTGCAATGATCGGAGGCGGCATGGGTAGAAAAATCAAACCAGGCGAGATATCTTTAGCTCATAATGGTGTATTATTCCTTGATGAATTACCAGAATTTCCTAGTGCCGTTATAGAATCTTTAAGGCAACCAATGGAAACTAAAAATGTTTTGATTTCAAGATCTGGTATGCAGGTAAAATACCCTGCAAATTTTCAACTTATTGCTGCTATGAATCCTTGTAAATGCGGTTATCTTGGTGATGAATTCCGTGAATGTAATAAAGCACCAAATTGCGGTAGTAATTACCAAAGCAAAATTTCTGGACCGATCCTTGACAGATTTGATTTACATGTTGAAGTTGGTAGCGAAGATTTTTATAAATTAGATTATAACCGCGCAGAAATTGCAGAGGATTCAGAAATAATTGCCAAACGCGTTGTAACAGCAAGAGAAATACAGGCAAAACGCTATGAGGGATACGATATAAAACTTAATAATAGTCTAGATGGCCAACTACTCACAGATTATTCTATGCCAGTTAATGATGGTCTTGATTTATTAAACGAAGCCGCGCAAAAATTTAGACTTTCAATGCGTGGATATAATAGAGTTTTGCGAATAGCTAGAACTATAGCAGACCTAGCGGGTTCCCAATATATTCAAAAACATCATGTTGCTGAGAGCCTAAGCTATCGCAAACTTTCATTTATAGCGCTAAGTAAAATAGCATAATACTGTAAAAATCAATATTTGATCTGACAGACAATAAATTTTAGATCTGAATGTCAAATAAGTTTGCAGTGTCAGGTCAGTTTTATGATACATACTCTGATTGGATTTTTCAACAGCAGCAGCAATAGGTAACGTATAGTTAAGGCTTTCGATATGATAAAAAATTCTCTCATATTGCTTTTCTTTAAAGATATATTATCTATACTTCTTTAGCAATGCCAATATGTACAGGGCCATTAAATTCTCAATCAGATCAATCAGAGAAAGTCTCTAGAAGGTTGAA
>CAYGSI010000041.1:0-10100 GCA_964352655.1 uncultured Rickettsiaceae bacterium | reverse complement strand
CAATAAACGTACTTCAAGTAATCGGGTATTTGGCAAACTGGCCAAAATAGGTAAAAGTAGTTATAGTTGGTTCATGGGCTTTAGTGTGCCAGATATATGCGGGGAGGTAATTATGTAATAAATTATTTCTTCAAGTATAGTACAGCTATGGAAGAGATGGAGGTAGGCCCTCCAGAATCTGTTTAAATTACCTTAACTATAAATTGTTGGTGTGTACTACTCTGTATGACAATAATATACTACATTTACAATGTAAATAGACTAATTAGGTGTATACTACAAAGTAAATAGATTAATAGATGTATACTACAAATGACCATTTTTTTTCGTTAAACCCCAAGTATCTGCGCTTTTTATACAACATAACCATAGATTCTGTCAAACTCAGGATCAGGACAATAAATAATATTTCTTAATTTTTTACCGCTTTAGACATTCTTTTTCTTTCATTAGGATCAAGATAAGCTTTGCGCAATCTGATAGATTTAGGCGTTACTTCAACGCGCTCATCATCTTGAATATAAGCAATTGACTCTTCCAAAGACATTATTTTTGGTGGAGTTAAGCGCACCGCTTCATCTTTATTAGTTGTTCTGATATTAGTCAATTGTTTAGTTTTAGTCGGATTAATTTCTAAATCATTACTACGATTATGTTCACCAATTATCATTCCCTGATAAACTGGCACACCAGCATCAACAAACATCTGTCCACGATCTTCAAGTTGCCATAAACCATAAGCAACAGCGCTCCCATTTTCTGTAGATATAAGTACTCCATTTCGTCGGCCTTCAATCTTGCCACAATAAGGAGCATATGAATGAAAGATTCTGCTCATTATGCCAGTGCCTCTAGTTTCGGTTAAAAATGGTCCATGATAACCTATTAAACCACGTGATGGAGCAATAAATAATAATCTTGTTTTACCAGAACCGGTTGAGCGCATATCAGACATTGTTGCCTTGCGTAAATTCATTGACTCTACAACTGTGCCAACATATTCTGAAT
The DNA here is from genome assembly GCA_964352655.1 of uncultured Rickettsiaceae bacterium. Lineage (GTDB taxonomy): Bacteria > Pseudomonadota > Alphaproteobacteria > Rickettsiales > Rickettsiaceae > Megaera. The sequence continues at coordinate 9,092 of CAYGSI010000041.1, read as the reverse complement.
CAACATCAATTTGCACCTCTTCCATCGGTTCTAGACGCTCACCAGTGCTAGGGTCACTCTTATATAAAACAGTTGGCCTACTGATAGAAAGTTCAAATCCTTCTCTTCTCATAGTTTCAATTAATACACCCATTTGTAATTCACCTCGGCCAGCAACTTCAAAAGCATCAGCATTATCAGTTTCAGAAATTGTAATTGCAACATTACCTTCTGCCTCTTTATATAATCTAGCTCTTAGAACCCTGGAGGTTAATTTGCTTCCTTCTGTGCCAGCTAACGGAGAGTCATTAATAGAAAATATCATCGAAAGAGTAGGCGGATCAATAGGTTGTGCCGCAATAGGATCTTTAATTTCAGGAGAGCAAATAGTATCAGCAACACTTGCATTTTCAAGCCCAGCAATAGCAATAATATCACCAGCTATAGCGCTTGAGGTAGCAATTCTTTCTAACCCTTGAAAACTAAGTAATTTAGTAATACGGCCATTTTCAATTACTTTGCCGTCGATGTTCATTACTTTAATTGGCATATTTAATTTTGCTGTGCCTGTTTTTACTCTACCAGTTAAAATTCTCCCTAAATAAGAATCATATTCTCTTGTAGTAACAAGCATAGAAAAAGGTAAATTACCGTCAAGATCAGGCTGTGGCACATGTGCTAAAATAGTATCAAATAAAGCAGAAACATTTTCTCTTGGGTGGTCTAAGTCTTTAACAGCCCAACCACTTCTACCAGATGCGTAAATAATAGGAAAATCAAGTTGTTCATTACTAGCATCAAGCGCCATAAATAATTCAAAAACTTCGTCAACTACTTCAGAAACTCTAGCATCAGAACGATCAATTTTGTTAATTACAACAACTGGCTTCAAACCAAGTTTTAGAGCTTTACCAAGAACAAATTTTGTCTGTGGCATTGGCCCCTCAGCGCTATCAACAAGTAGCAAAGCTCCGTCCACCATGGATAAAATACGTTCAACTTCTCCGCCAAAATCAGCATGACCTGGAGTATCAATTATATTAATTTTTATGTCATTCCAATTAACAGCAGTACATTTTGCTAAAATCGTTATACCACGCTCTTTTTCAAGGTCGTTTGAGTCCATCGCTCTTTCAGCTAATTCCTGATTATCTCTAAATAACCCACTTTGCCTTAACATCGTATCTATCAAGGTAGTTTTACCATGATCAACGTGCGCAATGATTGCTATATTTCTTATTGAAGAAGTCATTAATATTCTCTATTTTAATTTGTGTTAAGTTAGAATTATTGCTCTAGCATGCCCCACCATAACGCATAAATAAATGGGCTTGTTAAATAAGCATTTTTTCTTATTTATTGTGCAGCTTTAATTTTTCTTGCTTTTATAAAAATTGTCATTCCGATCGCAGTAAGACCAATTACAGCAACTACCATAGAATTAGGAATAATAACAAGACTTTTGATAAAAGCTTCAGGGCTGTAATAACGCACACCATCAACTATCTTGCCATCCCAAGAATTGTCTAAAGTTGAACCTATCATGTTATGAAAGAACCAACCAAAAGTCATCATAACCATATTAGCTATTGCTCCTGCCATGCCGCTTCTTTCTTCACAAACAAAACTAGCAACTTTAGCCAAAATCAATACTTGGTAGGCTGAAAACACACCAATAACAATACAAACGGCCTTAAGAGCCATAATATTAGCATCTCCAGTTAACATATAAATAAAACATAAGAACATCCCGATACCACATGTGACAATAACGCCAAAAGAATAGCCTGTTTTATCGGTAATATAAGGTAAAATCACAGCACCAAAACTCATGCCCAAAAACACTGACAAACTCATAAAATCCGCTGTAGTTTTGCTAACATTATAAACATTTAATAAAAATTCACTACCCCAAGCATCAGCAAAACCCTCAACAGGGCCGATCATAAGACCACCAAAAATGCTTGTAAATAAAAGTTTTGAATTAAATAAAGTAGCTTTGATGTCACTTAAAACATTGCTGTGTGAAACTTCTTCTGTTGATCTTGGCATTATAACATACATAACAACCCCAAGTGCTAGACCGATATATAATAAAATATTAATCATGGCAGCAACGCCTATGTGTGAAACGATGGCACTTAAAGGTTGACCAGCGCCAACTACAGTGATTAAGCCAACAGACACCATTATACCAAGCATCATAGCAAATTTTGCTGGATAAACGATTCTAAATACTTGTAAAGCACCAACAGCTGCAGCGCTAGAGCCAATGCCAGTTAAAACTCTGCCAACTAACACGCTATTCCAACCTAAATTATAAATAAGTGGTATAAGACCAAAAGAGGTAAGAATAATGCAAGCTGGTAATATTCTTCGTGCACCAATTTTACTCAGCGCCAGTCCAATAGGAATATGCAAAGCAATATAGCCAATATAATAAACTCCAGCAAAAGAACCAAATTCAGCAGCCCCTATACCAAAATCAGACATTACATCTTTGCATATGATATTAGGTAAAATGCGCAAAATTTGCTGATAGCAAAAAAATACGGTGATCAAAAGCCATATTAAAAAAGCAGTTACTTTGTTAGGTGTTACATTATCTGATTGCATATCACTGAAAAAATAAAAAATATCAAACATAATTCATACAGCAAATTCAATCTGTAATCAATTATTAATTTTATCTATTCTAGTGACCGGCTCCCTCAACTTTACCTTCAACCACTGAAGTAAAAGGTAAAAGTAATAAACTAGATAAAAATATTGCTGCTATGATTAAAAATACGTTATTGATTGACATGATAAAAGCTTGCTGGTTTATTACCTCATTTAGTAATGTATAAGATGCAATTTTAGGATCCACTACTTTACTGCCTAATAATCTTTGAAAGGTTTCAAGTGCCTCAATTACTGCAGGAGATGTCATAGACATAGATTCCTTCATACTTTGAGCAAAACCATCTGTTTTAGCGCTAATTATAGTGCTGATTGTTGCAAGCCCTATAGCCCCGCCAAGATTTCTTGTTAAATTATAGAGACCACTAGCATTTTGTACCTCATCTCTTGACATTGTTCCAAGAGCAAGGTCATTAATTGGCATGAAACAAAACATTAATGCTAAACCTCTTAGCATTTGTGGCAAGAAAAATTCCCAAAATGTTGCCTCAGCTGTTAAAAAACTATTAAAATAACAGCCAAGGGCAAATGTAAAATAGCCAATACCCAGCATAATTCTTTTATCTAAGCCTGAAGCAAAAAATTTGGCGGCAAGAGGGGCAGAGACAAATTGAAATGTACCGGTAATAATCATTGTGGTACCAATTTGTAAAGTATTAAAACCAGCAACAGAAAATAAAAATAATGGCAAAATATAAACAGAACCGTAAAGTCCGATGCCAAGAATGAATGAATAAACACAGCCAAAGGTAAAATTTCTATTTTTGAATGCTTTAATATCTACAATTGGGTTTAAACAAGTTAACTCTCTAATTATTAAAGTAACTAAACCAAAAAATACTAGTATAGTAAGAAATAATATTTCTGTATTATCAAACCAGCCTTTTTTATTACCTTCTTCTAGGACATATTGTAAACATCCAAGTGACACTACCATTAGCACCATGCCAATTAGGTCAAAATTCTGTAATAATTTATAATTTGGCTTATCAAAATCTACATACATAAATACTGCAGAACATACAAATATACCCGGAAATATATTGATCAAAAACATAAAATGCCATGAGAAATGTTCTGTGATATATCCACCAAGAGTAGGGCCTATGGTAGGAGCCATAGTTACAACAAGTCCAATAATCATTGTTACTTTGCCGTGCATATGCCTTGGAAAAATAATAAACACAGCGCTAAAAGCAGTGGGTATCAATGCGCCACCCAAAAAACCTTGTAGAGCTCTGAAAATAATCATAGATTCTATATTCCAAGCAAAGGCACACATAATGCTCATGATGGTAAACCCCAGCGCTGCCGTAAAATATAAAATCCTTGTTGAAAGCAGCCTTGCTAAAAAACCAGTAAGTGGAATAATTATCACTTCTGCTATTAAATAAGCAGTTTGTATCCAGGATAGTTCATCCCCTGAGGTTGAAAGCCCAGCGCCTATAACAGACAAAGAGCTTGCTACTATTTGTATATCTAGAATTGCCATAAACATGCCAATAATTATGGCAGCAAAGGCAATCAATCTTTGTGTTGTGACTTTAGTTGGCTCTAAGCTATCTTCTTCCATTTTACAATGAGTTAATGATTTTTATTTAAAGTAAAAATTTTAAATCGAAAAATTACTTTTGGCTAGACTTTGTTGTGTTCTTATGGTTAATAAAATGCGTTTCACTATTTTATTTTGAAAAACAGTAAGAAGAAGAGTCGCTAAAAATTTTACGTAAAAATTGGTTATTCAAACTATGGCTTGTTTTATATCCCTTAATATCAGCAATGATATTTGCCTCAGCTGTGTATAAATCACCAAGTAGATCTAACATTTTATGTCTTACAAATTCATTATTATGGCGTAATCCGTCATGATTAAGTATGACATCTTTATCAACTCCTATAGCGTTATCCAAAGAGGCACCTTTAGCTAAGCCTTTGCTCTGTAAATAATTTAAATCTTGCAAAAAGCCAAATGTTCTAGAATCTGCTATTTCTTCTTTAAAATTAGTTTCATTTCTAAAAATATAATTTTGTTTACCTATTGCCTTGCTAGCAAAATCAATTGTTAAGTCAATTTTAAGGTTATCAGCTGGTCTAGCAATAATTTCACTTCCTGCATTTTCGATTTTTATTTCTTTTAGCAATTTTAGATATTTTTTTGGTGCGTCTAATGTTATTATTCCAGAGCATTCAATCATAAAGACAAAAGGTTTGCTGCTACCATCCATTATTGGCACTTCCGGCCCGTCAATTTCAACGATCAGATTATCAATTTTACATCCCCAAATTGCTGACATTAAATGTTCGATTGTAGAAACCGAGATTTTTGCATTGTTACTAATGGTAGTAGATAATCTAGTATCAGTAATATTAGCATAATTACCACTTACTTTATTATCTACACAACTTACATCAGTTCTAACAAAAATAATGCCTGTATTGCTATTTGCTGGTTTCAGAGTAACTTGAGTTTTTTGACCAGAATGAACACCTATACCAAAACAACTTATTGGATTTTTAATTGTTAATTGCATAAATAATTTTCTATATTATAAAAACTTGTTAATAAACAAATTTATAGTATCTTGTGTAAATAGCCAATAGCAAACAAATATTTATTACAAAATGTTTCAAAACTTTACTGATCATCAGCGATAATTTTTTGATAAATTTTTAAAATTTTCTCCAACATTAAATCTAGTGAAAAATTCTTAATCGCAGAAGCGCGCGCAGCTTTAGTGACTTTTTCTTGCTCTTCTGAGCCGATCAAACAAAGAACATCTTCGATTTTATTTGCGAATTTATCAACATTATCAGGTACAGTATGAAAGCCTGTTTTGCCGTCTTCAATTGTTTCACAAGCGCCGCCAATGTTAGTAGCAAGCACAAATGTTTCCATCGATTGTGCTTCAATTATTGTTCTGCCAAAAGCTTCTGGTTCAGTTGAAGCTGAAATAACTATATCTGATATTGCGTAGAGATTTTCAATATTAGGCTCATTACCAAATAATTGAATTTTATTTTGCATTTTATATTCATTAATTAAATCTTTTAATCTCGATACATATTGCGGATGTTTAGATAAATCGCCTGCCATAATGCAATAGAAATTTAATTCTTTAATTTTTTTTAGTGCTTTAGTTAGATATATCTGTCCTTTCCATTCGGTCATTCTAGCTGGTAATAAAATAACTGTTGTGTCTTTAGGGACATTATATTTATCTTGGTATTTTTGTTTAGTTTTTTCAGTGATGTTCTTTTTATCAAAATAGTTGTGATCAACGCCTCTATGAATTATAGAGACTCTCTCTTTTTCGATATTATAATTTTTTATTATATGATTTTTTACAAATTCAGAAACTGCTATTACAACATTACCTTCTGCCATAATAGAATTATAAAATTTCTTAATACCACTATCAAAATTATAAATTCCATGAAATGTTGTAACTAATTTTATTTTTGTAGATTTTGCAGCCATAAAGCAGCTCCAAGCTGGCGCTCTTGACCTTGCATGAATAATATCTACTTTTTTTTCTTTGATGATTTTAGCAATTTTTCTAGAATTCCACCATATTAACAGAGGATTTTTGGTTGCCACATTTAATGTTATATGCTCAGAGCCTGAATTTTCTAGAGATTTTACAAGAGCGCCACCAGCAGAAATAACAATTGAATTATAGCCAGAATCTACTAATTTTTTTGCAATTTCGATAGTGCCTCTTTCGACTCCGCCAGAAACAAGAGCAGGAACTACTTGCAGGATGGTTTTTTTATGATATTTTTGATTAGTGCTCATAATAATGCCAATATTAATTAATACAGTTAACAAATAATAAATACAAAAATGCAAAAACTCTATATTCAAGATAATCAGAATTTTCTCAGCTATGATAAACAAATTAATAGTAAAAATAAAGCGCCATATATATTATTTATTCATGGTTTTATGTCTGACATGAATGGGAATAAAGCTACTGCTTTGAAAAAATATTGTGCCGATAAAGGCTATAATTTCATTAGGTTTGACAATTTTGGTTGTGGTGACTCTTCCGGTCAATTTACAGACCAAACAATTAGCAATTGGGTTAAAGGCGTTGAACTCATTTTAGAACATCATTCAAAGAACAATGAAAAAATCATCTTAGTTGCTTCAAGCTTGGGCGCTTGGCTTGCAATGATTGTGGCAAAAAAGCATCATAAAAAAATAAATGGTATAGTTACCCTGGCTGCTGCTATCGATTTCACTAAAAATTTAATTTGGGACAAATTAAAACCAAATGAGCAAAAATTAATGCAAGAAAAGCGTATATATCATTTGCGCGGCACTAATAAAGAATGTGATTATATCTATCCTATAACTTATCAGTTAATTAAGGATGCTGAGCAATATTTAATGTTAGAGGATGAGATAGATATTACTTTACCAATAACGTTAATTCACGGTATGAAAGATCATGACATTCCTTACACTACATCATTAAAATTGGCAGAAAGGCTGGTTGCGCAGCAAGTGGTGATAAAATTAGTTAAAGATGCTGATCATAAATTATCGCGCGCTCAAGATTTACAAATTTTGTATGATTCAATAAATGAAATAGTTAACCTAACTTAAATGACAAACTCAATAAAAAAAGGCATAATTATTATTTTATCTGCGCCCTCTGGTGGTGGTAAATCAAGTCTGGCAAAAGCATTGCTTGAAAATGATGAAAATTTAGTATTATCAATTTCAGCAACAACTAGAGAAAAGAGGCGCAGAGATGTTGATGGGGTACATTATTTTTTTAAAAGCAGAGATGAATTTTTGCAAATGATAAATAATAATGATCTCTTTGAATATGCTGAGATTTATGGCAATTTATACGGTACTCCTAAAGGTTTTGTTGAACAACAAATTAATAATGGTAAAGATGTAATATTTGATATTGATTTTCAGGGGGCTTATAAGCTTATGGATATAATCAAAACACCATTACTTAGTATATTTATTAAACCTCCATCAATTTCAGCATTAAGAGAGAGACTTTTATCAAGAGGTCAAGACTCTAAGGAGGAAATTGCATTTAGAGTTTCCTTGGCTGAAAGTGAAATAGAGCATGCAAAAAATTATGATTATACTGTAATTAATGATAATTTTGCTTTAACTGTGAAAAACTTACAAAAAATCATTAACGATGCAAGGGGTGTAAAAGATGCTTAAATTAGAAGATAAAATCTTTACTAATTTAGATGGTCATGCAGCTTATGATTTAAAATCTTCTATGGGGCGTGGTGATTGGGATCAAACAAAATCATTAATCTCTAAAGGTCGGGAATGGATTGTAGAACAAGTAAAAGAATCTGGTTTAAGGGGCAGAGGGGGCGCTGGGTTTTCAACGGGTATGAAATGGTCTTTCATGCCAAAGCGCTCTGATAAATCTTCTTATCTTGTTGTAAATGCTGATGAGTCTGAGCCTGGCACTTGTAAGGACCGAGACATTTTAAGACACGAACCTCACAAATTACTTGAAGGATGTGTTTTAGCGTCAATAGCCATTGGTGCTAAGATTTGCTACATATATATAAGAGGTGAATTTTATAATGAGGCTTCTAATTTACAAAAGGCAATAGATGAAGCTTACGCGGCAAAATTAATTGGTAAAAACGCTTGTGGCGGGGGGTGTGACGTTGATATTTATTTGCATCGCGGTGCTGGGGCATATATTTGTGGAGAGGAAACCGCCTTGCTTGAGAGTTTAGAGGGCAAAAAGGGTCAACCTCGTTTAAAGCCACCATTTCCGGCTGGTTTTGGTTTATATGGTTGCCCTACTACTATAAATAATGTTGAATCTATCGCTGTTGTGCCGGCTATTTTGAAGCGTGGGGCAAAATGGTTTGCATCCATTGGCAAGCCAAACAACACGGGCACAAAGATATTTTGCATCTCTGGCCATGTTAATAAGCCTTGCAATGTTGAAGAGGCAATGGGCATCCCTTTAAAAGAATTAATAGAAAAATATGCAGGCGGAGTGCGTGGCAGTTGGGATAATTTAAAAGCTATTATCCCTGGTGGTTCTTCTGTACCGCTCATTACTAAGGAAATTGCCGATACTGTTACTATGGACTTTGATTCCTTGCGTATGGTGGGTTCTGGCCTTGGCACCGGTGGAGTGATCGTTATGGATAAATCTACTGATATAATCTATGCGATTGCGCGGCTCAGTAAATTTTATATGCATGAATCTTGTGGACAATGCACCCCTTGTAGAGAGGGCACGGGGTGGATGTGGCGAGTGATGATGCGATTTTGCAAAGGCGATGCAACTATAGAAGAAATTGATGAATTACTTGACGTAACTTATCAAGTTGAGGGGCACACTATATGTGCTCTAGGGGACGCTGCTGCTTGGCCTATTCAAGGCTTGATTAAGCATTTTCGTCATGAAATTGAA
>CAYGSI010000040.1:0-10192 GCA_964352655.1 uncultured Rickettsiaceae bacterium | reverse complement strand
GCTATAGGTTGTGATTTAGGTTAGAAGGAGTTTACACAATTAGATATACGTTACCGATTTAAAAATACGTTAATGATTTAAAAGCTTATGGTGCCAGTATCTTAATTCATTCATTAATTCATGGGATAAATTATAATTTAAATATTTCTTAACCAAAGGGATATATTGAAGATACGCATTATCTTGGTCTCTTATAGCTTTACGACTAAATATACCTAGTATACGACTATTTCTTTGCGCACCCAGAATATGATAATTTACTAATACATCTTCTAATGGAAGTTTTTTTAATATTGCAAAATACTGCAAGCATGTTAAAGCTAAATCCCTTGGCACTTCTATCCTTGCATCTTCCAATATAGAAACTAAATCATATATTGGTGAACCAATTAATGCATCTTGAAAATCTAAAATACCAAATTTACTTAGTCTTTCATTATTTTCTAAATACATAATATTTTCTGTATGAAAATCTCTTAGGGTTATAGATTTAGCAAATGATACTTGCTTATTTAAAATTTCTTGCCAAATCTTGTGATATTGCCCTAACTCATTATTTGTTAAATTACGTTTAAGCTCATATTTAACGTAATATTCAGTAAATAACGATAGTTCTGAAATCAGCAGGCTATTGTCAAATATTTTGAAATTTTTAGGTTTAGGTATAGTTTGTAAAAAACATAATAAATCAATGATTTTATAATAAACATCTATATGAAGGTGATTTGGTAAATCCATTAAAAAAGATTTTAGAGTTAAATCACCAAAATCTTCTATAATTGCTAAACCTTGATCTACGTCATAAGTAATAATATTAGGTGCGTTAACACCGTGATTATTCAAGTAATGTGATATTTCAATAAATGGCGTAATGCTAGAATAGTCAGGAGGGCAGTCCATCAATATATAAGAATCTTTCTGGTTGTTGACCCTAAAATATGAGCGCAACCCAGCATCACCTTGTATTGGAGTTATTATAAACTCACCAAATAAAGATTTTTTTAGAAAATTCTGATATTTATCTTCTTGCAATACAAAATTATTACTCACTTAAATAAAAACCTCTTCACACTCAATAATTTTATAATTACAAATAGAAGATAATATTATTTATAATCCCAAACTGTTGGGTTTATAAAATTTCATCCAAATGTCAATTAGTAATTTAGTGATTACTAAAGCACAATACATAGAAGCTATTATACCAATTGTCAAGGTTACAGCAAAACCTTTAATAGCTCCGACGCCAAATGTATAAAGCAAAAATGCCGCAATTAATGTGGTAATATTGGAGTCCATAATTGTACCAAAGGCAGACTCAAAACCAGTTTTTATAGCATATAAATTAGAACAACCTTTACCAAGTTCTTCCCTGATTCGTTCATAAATCAAAACATTCGCATCAACTGCCATACCAATTGTTAGAATAATACCAGCAATACCTGGAAGCGTCAGAGTAGCTTGCAGCATCGAAAGAAGCGCTAGAATAAATAACAAATCAATTATCAAGGTAATATTTGCAAATATCCCAAGCACACCATATGAAATGATCATAAATATTACAACTAAAATAAATCCTATCAGGGCCGCTACTTTCCCTGATTCTATTGAATCAGCACCAAGATTTGGTCCTATAGTTCTTTCTTCAACAACTTTAAGCTGAGTTGGTAGGGCGCCTGCTCTTAAAAGTAGAGCAAGTTCAGAAGCAGACTCAACAGTAAAATTACCAGTAATATGGCCATCTCCACCAACGATTGGTTCATTTATCACTGGTGAGCTAATCACTTTATTATCTAAAACAATAGCTAATCTACGGCCACGATTTTTAGTTGTCACTTCAGCAAATTTCTTAGCACCAATATGATTAAGTGAAAAACGCACTATCGGCACAGCGTCATGGAAATTAACGCTAGCATTATTTAGCTCTTCACCACTAACAATTACTCGTTTTTTTACCACAATAATATTGCCGGTTTCATCATTTTTCAAGGCAACAGAGCCCGGTTTAACGTGACCGTTGGCAGCCTTTTCAAGATTTGCATTTTCATCAACTAAATGTAGAGTCAATTTAGCTGTTTTACCAAGTATTTTTTTAAGATTAGAGGGGTCTTCTTCACCTGGCACTTGTAGTAAAATGTTTTTTACGCCTTGTCTTTGAATGATAGGCTCTTTTGTTCCCTCATTATCGACTCTCATTCTAACAATCTCAATTGACTGATCAATAACGCGATCTTGAATTTGGTTTAAGCGATATTCATCATAACCAATATTTACTATAATGCCATTAGCGCCAATATTAAGTGTATTATCGATATCCCTTACTATTTTTTTCACTTTTTTAAAATCATCTACAGATCTTAGTTCCAATTTTATATCAGATTTATTAGTTGTAATATTTTTGTAACCTATTTTTTCTTTACGTAAATATTTTTTTAGGCTATCTGCAATAGATTGCCCCAAATCACTAACATAAGAATCAAAATCAACGTCTAATAAAAGATGGGAGCCTCCTCGTAAATCAAGCCCTAAATTTACTTTATCACTAGGCACCCAACTATATTCTTGATCTGAAAAATTAGGTATTACACATATTGAGGCTATAATAACAAATAAAATTGAAAGAGTAGTTTTCCAAACAGAAATTTTATACACAAGATTTTACCATAAAATTTTAATTTATTTCTTATTTTTCTTTTGCTCCGCTATCTTTTTTTGTTTTGCTTCCTCTTTGGTGCGACTTGTAATATCAGCGATAGCATTTTTTTGCATTGTAATTTCTACATCCTTTGCTACTTCAACTAATATAGTATTATCACTATCATTGATTTTTCTAACTATTCCAATGATACCAGAATTTGTTAAAATTTCTTCACCTTTTTTTACACCTAGTACTAATTCCTGTTGCATGCGACGACGCTTTTCTTGTGGACGGATTAATAAAAAATAAAACACTCCAAATATTAAAATCATCGGAACAAGGCTTGTCCAAGTGCTGCTGCTAGCAGTATCAGTTGCTGCCGGCAATGATTCACTATCTTTGAGAGTTATAGTATCTGTTGACATTGTTTGCTGATCACTCATAAATCTATGCTCCTATAAATATTTGTTTAATTAAATTTGGTTTTAAAACATTATACATTTTTAGTTCTTTCTTTCAATTGCTTATTATATAATTTGTGATATTCACCTTTTATTTTCATTAATTCGTCATGCGTACCGCTTTCTATGATTTCTCCTCTTTTCATAACGATTATTTTATCTACATCTGTTATACTTGTAAGTCTATGAGTAATGATTAAAGTTGTTTTTCCATTTCGTAATTTATTTAAAGAGTGAATAATTTTTTGTTCAGATTCAGGATCAAGAGAGCTTGTTGCTTCATCAAATAACATTATTGGGGCATTTTTTAGAAAAGCTCTGGCAATTGCTATTCTTTGACGCTGTCCTCCAGATAATGTAATGCCGCTAATGCCTACTTGAGTGTCATAACCATTATTTAACATTTGAATAAACTCATCAGCATCAGCAAATTTTGCTGCCTGTATTACATCTTCTCTGGTAGCATCCATCCTACCATAAGCAATATTTTCAGCAATCGATGAATCAAATAATATTGTATCTTGTGTGACCATAGCTATTTGTTGTCGCAAATGTAGAACTGAAAGATTACACAAGCTCTCTGAATCAATTAAAATTTCACCACTGGTTGGGTCATAAAAACGCACTAGTAAATTTGCCAATGAAGTTTTTCCACTTCCAGATTTACCAACAATTGCGTAAGTTTGGCCCTGCTGGATATGTAAATCAACATGTTTTATTGCTACTTTATTGCCAAATTTTAAAGAAATATTAGAAAAATGAATGGCAGGGTGAATAAATTTTGGTTTTAATTTATTGGATTCGTCGTAAATTAATGGCTTAGTATCTAAAATGTTAAATACTCTATTGGCAGCAGTGAGACCTTCTTGTAAATTAACATTAAGTGAAACTAAACTTTTAAATGGTCTATATGCAGAGACAAAAGCAGCAATAAAAGCCATCAATTCACCAATAGTCATTTCATCATTAATCACTCTATAGCCACCATACCAAATAATACATGCAATGGCGCAGCCAGTTAAAATTTCCATTACTGGAGATGTCATAGAATCAAACATCGCTGCTCTTTTATAAAATGATAGAATTTTTTGCGTGATATTTTTAGCTCGCATAGCTTCTATTTTTTCTCCAGAAAAAGATTTGATGATTTTAATTGAACGAAAAGTTTCATCAAGTTTACCGGTGTAATTACTGAGCTCTTCTTGAGCTTCCCCGGTGATTCTTCTCATTTTTTTACCAAGTTTTTGAATAGGATAAACAGCAATTGGGAAAGCTAAAAATACAAAAATTGATAAAAATGGTTCCAGGCTAAACATTAAAAAAATTAACAATATCACGGATAAAAAATATTTTGCACAACCAACCAACATATTTGAAACAGCGCCACGCATTAAAATGATATCATTGGTAAATCTTGAAATTAATTGTCCAGAAGATTTAGATTGGATATAAGATAAATCCGCATATAGTAGATGTTCATACATTTGCATTTGCATATCTGTCAAAATCCGTTGACCGATATATTTGATGATGTAACCCTGAAAATATTCAGCAATTCCTTTAATTGCGTATATAATAACCATACCAAGTGGAATCATCAAAAGCATAGCTTTATCATGAGTGATAAATATTCTATCAATTGCAGGCCTTGTTAGTGCAACAACTGCTGCAGAACAAATGGCAACTATAACCATAAAAAAAATAGCAACAAAAACCTTCCCCTTATAAGGACTCACATGTTGCTTAAGTAACCTTTTTATTATAGCAAATGAATTTATGTTTTGTTTTTGCATTTATGGATTCTTAAATATTTAAAAAATTTTGTTAATTTTAAGAATTAATATAAATCAGTCTAAACTATAGCCAGCAGCACGGATTGTTCTAATTACCGGCCTACCATCGCCTAAATCCATTAATTTCCTGATGCGGTTAATATGCACATCTATAGTGCGATGCGCAATATCTTTATCTGTCCCCCACGCATAATCTATTATTTGTCTTCGAGTATATGTAGAATCTGGCTTATTGACAAAAAGTTGTAATATTTTAAATTCTGTTGGGCCAAGATGAACCTGTTTTTTACCACGAGTAACTTTATAGGTAGATAAATCCATCTTAATATCTTTATGCGTTATAATTTTATCCTGAAAAATAGGTTCTGATTTCCTAAGTATATCACGAATATTGGTCATAAGTTCATTAGGCGTAAATGGTCTTGTTAAAATTTTAACAAAATCATTATTGGATAGATTATAATTTTTCATAGATTCTTCTGGGTCTATTAAAAAAACTACAGGAATATTAGATAAATCTTTAATTTTTCGTATGCGAACAGCCATCTCCACAGCGGAAACATCTTTTATCCTAGAACTGATTATTACTACATTGGGCAAATTTACCTGTGCTGCGCGGATCGCTGCATCAGCATTTAAAACTCTTGTCACATCAAACCAATATCTTTCGATAGTATTGCATAACTGAGCATTTAAAAATTCATCATGCTCAACCACCAAAATCTTAGGGGGTAATTTATCAGACACAAAAACTCCTTTTTTTATTTAACGAGCGGGATTGTAAACTACAATCATTTTACAACCAAGTAAAACTTAATTAATAAAACATTTTTATTGTTATTTTATTTTAATTACAGACATTTTTGCATATAATTTAATATTATGCTTGAATAAAGCAGTTTAAATTGCTATAAATGTCCCTGGTTAATTTAATTGATAATGTTTATATGACTTTTTACGAACTAATTTTTATTATTCGCCAAGATGTTTCTACAGTAGAGGTTGATAAAATTGCAAATGATCTTACTAAGATAGTAGAAGAATACAAAGGTGAAGTAATCAAAACTGAATATTGGGGCTTAAGAACCCTTGCTTATGAAATAAATAATAATAAAAAAGGTCATTATTATTTTATGGGCATTAGTGCCAATAATGAATTAACAAAAGAATTAGGGCGTAAAATTAAATTAAGTGAGAGCATTATCCGTTCTTCTTTAGTAAAGGTGCAAGCAATTTCAAAAGAGCCATCACCCCCTCTAAGAGGAAAAAAATCTGATAGTGAAGTAGCAATAGATGTTACTATCGAAAAAAATATTCAAACTAACTAAACTGTTTAAATAAAAAATATGTCTTACGAAAATAATAATAGTGATTCTAATCAAGATAATTTACCTAGTGGTAATAGTTCGAAAATTTTTTTCAGGAAGCGCAAAGGTTGCCCTTTATGTGCTGCTGGTTCTCCAATGATAGATTATAAAGATACTGACCTTCTTGGAAAATTTATTTCTGAAGGAGGGCGGATGTTACCAAGCAGAATTACAAATGTTTGTGCAAAACATCAACGTAAAGTAAAAAAAGCTATAAAACATAATCGTATTTTAGCTTTATTACCTTTCGTATTTCAAAAATAAATAACAATTAAATTTTGGTTTACATATGCAAATTATTTTAACAAAACCAGTTAGAAATTTAGGAAAAGTCGGTGAAGTCGTGAATGTAAAAAATGGCTATGGCCGTAATTTTTTGATTCCACAAGATTTAGCAATTAGAGCTACTAAAGATAATATAGCAAAATTTAGTGCAATTCAGAAAGATCTGGAAAAAAAGAATAGTGAAAATAAAACTGCTATGGAAAAAGCAGCTAAAGCTCTTGATGGCAAGCATTTTATTTTTGTTACTCAATCTGGCGCTGATGGTAAATTATTCGGTTCTGTATCGTTAAAATTAATAGCTTCTTCTATATCAAAAGAAACTGATATTAAACTTAGCTATTCAAATATATTACTTGACGACCCTATTAAATTTAATGGTGTTTATAAAGTTAAACTAGCTTTGCATCCAGAAATTATTGCATCTGTATTAGTTGTCGTAGCAAAATCTGATTCTGAAGCAAAAGATGCTCTGCAGGAGTATAAAAATCCTGCAGAAAAAAACGAAACTGCAGAAGAAAATAAAAAAGAATCCTGATAATAACTAAATTCAGCTAAACTCAAAAGAGGTTAGTAGAAAATATTTTTTTATCCAAGGTGCTGTAAAACTCGGTCATTTGTGGCGCAGTTTTACAGCACCTTGGATAAACCCCTCCATCTTTTGGTTTTATTGACTTCAAAGCCAAATAAATCAAGGACTCTTTCTATTGAATGGTAAATTATATCATCAAGCGTTTCTGGGTTATTATAAAATGCTGGTACTGGAGGGCATATAGAAACCCCTAATTTTGCTAATTTAAGCATATTTTCTAAATTAATAGCACTAAGCGGGGTTTCACGAATCATTAAAGCTAGTTTTTTTTGTTCTTTTATCATCACTGCAGCAGCTCTTGAAATCAGATCATTTTCAAAACC
Source organism: uncultured Rickettsiaceae bacterium (assembly GCA_964352655.1). GTDB lineage: Bacteria > Pseudomonadota > Alphaproteobacteria > Rickettsiales > Rickettsiaceae > Megaera. The sequence goes on along the minus strand of CAYGSI010000040.1, from coordinate 2,736 downwards.
AGTGGCCACAGATGAAACTGTTTTCATGCTGCAAGGTGCTATAATCATACCATCTATTTTAAAAGAACCGCTCGAAATTGCAGCGCCGATATTGCTTGGACTATATACAAAATTAGCCAAATTTTTAATATCATCTATAGTAAATTTTGTTTCAGTATTAATAGTTAAATGAGATGCTTTAGAAATTATAAGGTGAGTTTCAACATTTAATTCTTGTAAAATTTTTAACAAATTAATCCCGTAGATAGCTCCTGATGCGCCGGTAATTGCTAAGATAATTTTTTTCTTTTTCATAATATATTATTTTCTACCTATTCTTTTTATTTCCCAATTAAGAGTGATGCCTGTTTTTTCTTTTACTTTTTTAATTACCAATTCGCCCAGTTTTTCCATATCTGCTGCCTTTGCTTGGTTTTTATTGATCATAAAATTGCAATGTAATTCAGACATACAAGCATCACCTATTTTTGCACCGCGCATACCTGCTTTATCTATAAGTTCCCAAGCTTTATTTGTTTTGGGATTAGCAAAAGTGCTGCCACCTGTTTTTTCACCAGTGGGCTGTGTTAATTTTCTTTGTGCATTTATTTCGTCCATTTTTTGCTTTATTTTATCTGTGCACTGAATTTTTGTGATATTAAAAAATACTTTGGTAAAAATTAGATTTTGTGGTAAAGAATTGGCACGATATTTAAAACCTATTTCTGCTAAAGTAAATTTAACTAAATTACCTTTATAATCTAATGCTTCTACAGAATTTACTATATCTTTAAAATCACAATTATACGCGCCAGCATTCATTGCTACTCCGCCGCCAACAGTTCCAGGAATACCAACTAAAAACTCAAAATTAGGAATAGAATTAGCTAAGCAAAATTTAGCTAGATTAAAATTTAAACAGCCAGCACCAACGGATATTAAGTTGTGATTTATAAGTTCAATATTAGTAAAATTTTTACCAAGCTTTATAACCAGACCTTCAATACCTTTATCTCTGATTATTATGTTTGATCCTGCACCTAAAATAGTTATGGGTACATTACCATTATTTTCCTTTAGTAATAAAATTAGATCCTGAATATCAAAAGGTTTGAATAAAATATCTGCCATGCCGCCAACCTTAAACCAAGTTAGCTGCTTAAGGTCATAATCGTATTTAATAACGCCTTTAATATTATCTAAATTCATAATTTATTTATAAGATCATACGCCCAGGATGAAATAGTTCCAGCGCCCATCATAATTATTAAATCATTTTGTTGGGCGTTATCTTTAATGATGCCAGCAATTTTTTCATGGCTTGAAACAAAATAGGCATTTGAAGATAGATCAGATATTCTATCTGCTAAAATTTTACTATTTATACCATTTATTGGTTTTTCACCTGCTGGATAAATATCAAGTATATAAATTTTATCAGCATCAATAAAAGATTTTATAAAATCATCAAATAAATCTTTAACTCTTGAATATTTATGAGGTTGGAAAAAAGCTACCACCTTACTACCACGTTTTTGCGCAATAGATTTTGCCGTAGCTAAAGTTGCTTTTATTTCAACCGGATGGTGGGCATAATCATCTATTATTTCAGCGCCGTTACATTCACATACTTTAGTGAATCTTCTTTTTACACCTGCAAACTGTTTAAAGCCGTTTTTTATTGCTTTAAAACCAAAATCTAGTTCGGCGCCAATAGCAATCGCTGCTAGTGAATTTAACACATTATGTTTTCCAGGCGTTGTTATCGAGACTGATTCAATAGTTGTCGTACCATGCATATTTGGTAGATTAATTGCGACATCAAAAATTGATTCTGAAACATCATATCTAATATTAAATGCCCTAATATTAGCTTCTTTTGAATCAATACCATAAGTAATAATTTTGCGCCCTGTGATTTCTTTTGCAATTTTTTTAACTACTGGATGATCAATGCATAAAACGCCAAACCCATAAAAAGGAAGATTGTTAATAAATTGTTTAAATGCACCGACTAAATTAGCAAAATTTTGATAAAAATCCATATGTTCTGCATCAATATTGGTGATAACTGCAATAGTAGAAGGAATTTTGATAAAAGTAGCATCAGACTCATCTGCCTCTGCTATTAAATAATTACCTGCACCCACATAAGCATTAGTCATTTTTTTGTTAATAATACCGCCATTAATAACCGTTGGGGTTAGGCCTGCTGACTCAAACATACAGGCAACTAAAGATGTAGTAGTAGTTTTACCATGCGTTCCTGAAATAGCAATTGAGCATTTCAAACGCATAAGTTCAGCTAACATTTCTGATCTTTTTATTACTGGTATTTTTTTTTTCTTGGCGCTAATAATTTCTGGGTTATTATCAGCTATAGCAGTTGAAACTACTACATATGAAACATTGTGAATATTATCAGCATCATGGCCAATAAATATTTTTATCCCCATCGATTCAAGGCGCTGCGTATTATTATTCATATTTAAGTCTGAGCCTTGAATTTTATAGCCAAGATTATACATTATCTCGGCAATGCCACTCATCCCAATGCCGCCAATACCAGTAAAATGAATAGTATCAAGAGCGCCCTGTATTCTTTTATTTTCGAGTAATATCATTAAATTTGTTTTAAATTTTTTGCTAGTCTAACACAGTATTGCAACCGTGTAAATTAGATGATTCCTAGTTTGGCGCATGGCCATTAAATTCTCAATCAGATCAATCAGAGAAAGTCTCTAGAAGGTTGAAAAA
>CAYGSI010000039.1:0-10621 GCA_964352655.1 uncultured Rickettsiaceae bacterium | reverse complement strand
GATTTCTGAGCGCGCCTTGCCCAGCAAATGAGCCTCATGCGGGGGCTTGACGTTCCGTAATGCCCTATTTATAGCGTTTTCTTATGGATTTGGCAACTACTTCTATACTCTTAAATCCCTTGCTGCATATAGGATGAAGGGATTTTGACGGAGGGACTAAAAAGAGGGTATCTGGGGAAGATATAGCCTCCCATTTTAGATGCTTTAACGTTAATCTAGATCCTATTTGCTAGTGCTTCTTATTAACTTATCTAGAAAATTCCTAATTTCTTGTCTGGCTGCTACATTGTGATACACTTAATTTTTCCTGACTTCAGAGCTTTTTAGTATGAAGTCAAGAAAAATGCTTGGTAAAAGCAATGCCTATTTTATTTTATTATTTTTTAACATCACCAGTTGCCAAATATTTTTAATTAATAACAAAGTGACAAAAATATTTAGTGGAAATAATAAAAATACGCCAATTGCGCTTAAAATGGTATTTTTTGTTATAATTAATGTTAGAAAAGAAAGTATAAAATTGATAGTTGCGTAAGAAATTATTTTTTCGCCCTCTATCTTGCTGGTTATGAAACTGCCAACAATAGAACCGACGCTTAGAAAGCAAGTATAATTTATAATGGTTGATAACATATCAAAATTAGTGTTATAGTACGAGGAAAACATTATGCAAATCCATAATAATATAGAAAGAATTACTAGACCTATATTATACTTGGTTACTATAAAGCTAGCTATTTTGTCCATGATTTTTTGTTCATTACACATAATTTTTATTTAAAAATTGCATTTGAATATTTATTAATATCTAGGTTAACAGATTTGCAAAATAACCGAGAATTGTCAAGAAAATAAGTAACCTTAAATCTAAGTTTTATTATTATGTTGTTTCAGTGTTATAGTAAAATTACACCATAAAGAATTGGCCGGTAAAACGTGGCAGCGTTGGTAAAATACCTATTAATGGATTGCTTAAAAAAATAAATTTTAGCTGCTTGTGGCAAGTAAGTACTATAAACCCATTAGAGCTTTATCGGAATATTCTCTATTTTTTACCTTATTATGTTTGTGGTTAGACCTTGCATCTAATGTAATTTGTGCTCTTTCGAGTTCAGCAGCAGTTGGGCATTTATAGCTTGCCATTTCGTCTTTTGTTTCCCTAAGCATTGATTTAATTTGGTGTAATTCTGCTTTAAGCTCTAAATTTTCTGCTTCTTCATAATCAATAATTCTTGCGCTATTTCTTCTTATTGAAGGATAAGGCTTATTCCTGGATTTTCGTGATCGACCTAAATAATTATGTTCAACATCATCTTCTAACATTGAGCGATACATCTGGCGATTAGCCCGGGAAATATTTTCATTTTCAAGCAAATCGTCATCAAATTCATCATCATCAATTTCATAATTATTAGTTGCCACATTATATTTTGCTTTTGCGATATATTTTTTATTATATATTGGAGCACGTTTTGTTCCCTTAAAACCTCTAGTATCAAAAATTTTATTATTAGCTGATCTTTTAAAGTAACCTTTAGGGCCAGTAGCACAAGAGGATAATATCAGCACCGAAATAATTATTATTATTTTATTTAACATTAGATTTTCCAGTTTTATTTTACTTGAAACTAATAAACTCACTAACTAGATAATATATGCCATATATGATTATGTTTCCAATTTCTATAATCTAAATTATGTAATTATTTTGAAAATTGTGTCAAGTAGAGTCTTGCTTGCATCATTTTTACGAGTTTGCAATTTTATTGAAGCTTCGTTGAGTTGAGCGGGATTATTAATTAAATCATGTAACTTATTTGCTAATATCACTGCTGTAATATCTTTTTGTTTAAAACACCATGATGCTCCTATTTCTTCAAGATTTTTTGCATTATAATATTGATGATCATTGCTAGCAAACGGAAAAGGGATAAATATGGCAGGCAATCCTATTTGTGTCAATTCTGCTATTGTTGTTGCTCCTGATCTTGCAATGACTAAGTTTGCCTCTTTATAAGATTTACTAATATTATGAAAAAAATCAGAAATTTCATATTTTATATCAAGTTTTCTATAAATATTACTAACATTCTCTTGATCTTTTATCGTTACTTGCTGAATTATCTTGAGCTTAATTTCAGGATGTTTTTTTAATAAAATTTCTATTGCTTTGGGTATTAATTGGGCAAAAAATTTTGCTCCTTGACTCCCTCCAATTACCAATAAACAAAAAAGATTATCATTATTAAATGTTTTTTTGTTTTTTAGGGTTTTTATATTTTTACGTACTAAATCTCCCACTATTATGGTTTTTTTTAGATATTTAAATGGTAAATTTTTAGTGTTTTCATAAGCTAATGAAACTATATTAGCTTTTTTTGCAAGGAACTTATTGCTTGCGCCCAAATATGAATTTTGTTCATGGATAATTGTTGGCAGTCTCAAAATTTGTGCCATAAACATAGTTGGAAAACTTGGATATCCGCCAAAACCCATTACTAAAGATGGTTTAGTAAAAAATAAAAATAATAATGATTTAATTAAAGCAAATAATATAGAAAAGGGCATTTTCAACTTATTATATAAACCAGTACGATTTATGTATAAATCAATAATATGAGATTCTATTTTCAGATTATTAGTTAAATATTTTTTGCATCTATTATCAGTAACTAAAATTACTTTGAGTTTCTTATTTTGATCTAATTCCTCAGCTAGTGCAAGCGCTGGAAAAAAATGTCCTCCAGTGCCACCTGCAACTAATAATATAGTTTTTTGCATTATTTTTTTGAAATATAGTAAATCTAATTGATATCAGATTTGAAATAGGTTTGCAAAGGCTTGTTAAGAGGTTTATAATTTTATTTAAGTTGATGAAATTTAATTATAAATAATGCAACAGCAAACTTTTCCGTTTATAGAAAAAATAAAATATGAATTTAGCGACTTTATAGAATCTAGTTCTAATAGCTTAGCATATAAAACTATAAATGACTGGCCAAATAATTTTGGTATTTTGCCATATAAAAAAACGCTAATAATTAATGGCCCTAAAGCTTCTGGTAAAAGTTTTTTAGCCAAACTATGGGCGGATAAAACAAAGGCATTATTTATAAAAAAAAACTATGAGCTTACAGCTAGTATTTTAAATCATCATCAAGCTTTTATCATCGATGGTTTTGATTCCACTTGGCGTGAAAACGATGTTTTGCATTATTTTAATATTTTACATGAAAATAATAAATATTTGTTAATTACTACAAGTTACTTACCAAAGATCAAACTCGCTGACTTATCTTCTAGGCTAAATTCAGTTAATAAAATAGATATTTTAAAAATTGATGATAATTTAATGAAAATTCTTATTTTTAAAAAATTTTCTAATTATTCTGTAGTTGTTAATGAAGCTGTAATCAAATATCTTTTAACAATCTTGCCTCGGGAATTCCCCCAAATTTTAAAATCGATAGAATTGCTCAATCAGGAGTCATTAAGGCAAAAACGTAAAATCACTATCCCTTTTATTAAGGAAATCTTATTATTATGTTAATTTAATTATATCGATGCTTAAACTAATATGTAGATTTTGATATGGATTTATGATATTTTTTGAAAAAATATTTTGCTCCATCAATGTTGTTAAAGTCAGGAATTATTGTTGCTTTTTTTACTACGCTGTCAAGGATTTTTGGCTTAGCAAGAGAGCTTTTTATAGCGGCAATTTTTGGTTCTAGCGCTTTAGCGGATTGCGTAAATGTTGCTTTTAAATTTCCCAATTTATTCAGGAGAATTTTTGGTGAAGGCGCTCTTTCTGCTGTATTTATTCCTATCTATAGCCAAAAATTATCAGAGTCAAAAAAATCAGCAAGTAATTTTAGCGGTGAAATAATTACCTTATTATTCATAATCCTTGTTGTATTAACCCTTGTGATGCAGATTTTCATGCCATATTTGATGTTAATAATTGCACCTGGTTTTCGTTATGATCTTGAAAAATATGAACTTGCGATATTGCTTTGTAGAATCAGCACTCCCTATTTGATATTTGTCTCAATTACAGCAATATTTGGTGGGATGCTGAATTCAGTGAGGAAATTTGCTGCATTTGCTTTTTCGCCAATAATTATGAGCGTGTGTGTTATTCTATTTACTTATTCTTTTAGCAATATTATTACAGCCGAAATTGCTATCGCTTATTCTTTAATTTTTGCCGGTTTATTACAAGTAATGTTTATGTATTTTGTTATGGTTAGGGCAAAAATTTTATTTTCTCCATCTTTAAATTTTAAAGATAAAGATCTACTTAAAATGCTTAAAAAAATGGGGCCAGCCGCCATGAGTCAAGGCGTACAACAAATCAATTTGTTTATTTCTCAGTCAATAGCGAGTTTTCTTCCTGGTGCTATATCTATTTTAGCTTACGCTGATAGGATATATCAATTACCCCTTGCTTTGATAGGTATAAGTTTTGGTACTATTTTATTACCAGAATTATCACAAATATATCAGAAAAAGGATTTTCCCAAGGCCAACCAATTACAAAATAAAGCGATCATTATTGGTCTTGGTCTTTCTATTCCTGCTATGATAGGTTTATTTTTGCTTTCTGCCCCAATTATTCAATTAATATATCAAAGAGGCGCTTTTATTGCTGAAGATACATTAAAAACCTCTTACGCTTTAGCAGCTTTTTCACTTGGGTTACCTGCTTTTGTGTTAGCTAAAATATTAATGCCTATTTTTTATGCTAATGGTGATACTAAAACGCCTCTTAACATCATGGCGCGTTCGTTAATTTTAAATACTATATTAAATATTATTTTTATGTTTCCATTTGGTCATACTGGTATTGCAATTGGTTCAACTATTGCAAGTTGGTATAATATCTATTTAATAAATAAATATGCCAAGAATTATGGAAATTTTAGTCTCACAAGTAAAACTAAAAAAATAATTTATAAAATATTCTATTCTTCCTCAATAATGCTAGTATTTTTAATAGTTTTAAACTATTTTTATGGTTATTTATATTATCATGATAATTTTTGGTTAAGATCTGGAATGTTAATGATCGCTATATTTTTAGCTATGGTAATTTATTTAATAATTTTATATTTTTGTAAGGTACATTTATTATTTTATAATAAGAGGAGCAAAAAAAATGTTTTTAGTTAAATCAAGATATTCCAATTATCAAGATTTATTAAAATTCATCGCAATTATCACCATGATTATTGACCATTTAGGTCTTTATTGGTTTCCAGATATTATGGAAATGAGAATAATTGGCCGATATGCAATGCCATTATTTATGTTTTTTGCTGGTTATAATTTCAAACATCGCATGAATTTTTATATATTGCTTGCAGGCACAGTAACGTACGCGATATCAACTATATTTATTCATGGATTCATGCTTGAAGCTAATATTTTAATATCAATATTTTTAGGCCAGATTTATTTATATTTTTTTCATAAATATTTATCGTCGCTAACGATTGGTTATGTACATTTCATCATTCTAGCTAGTTTATGGCCTTGGACAAAAAACCTAACAGATTATGGTTCTCTTTCTATAGCGCTTATGATTATAGGTTATATGGTTAAGGTTAATGCAATTAGGTGTAATCTTGCAGCTTTGATAGTTGGCTTTTGCTCTGCTTTACATAGTTATGTTAATTTTTATGGCTTCTTTAACGATGCAGAGCTTATATTTTCGGCTTTTGTTGGATTATTAATTTATGTTTCTTTAAGATGTGGAAATTTTTCTAATGTTATAGCCGTTAATTTACGTATTATTTCTAGATATTCTTTGCAAATTTATGTTGTACATTTGTTAATTATTGAGTTCGTCTGGAGATATTATATCTATTCTGCTTAGCAGCTGTATTTTTGTATTTCTTGCAATTAAACAAAAAAATAGTAAAATATATTTCTTAAAAATAACGATAAATTAGCGATATGGATTTTGATGTGACTGATTCTGCTTGCCAGCGTGTTGTTGAATTGCTTAAAGAGGATAATAATGGTAAAGCAAAAATAGCTCTGAGAATAGCAGTTGATGGCGGTGGATGTTCAGGTTTTATGTATAATTATAATTTAACTGATGAAATTAAAGATGATGATTTTATTTTGGAAAAAAACAGCGTTAAAATAGTCATTGATCCGATATCGCAACAATTCTTAAAGCAATCAAAATTAGAATTTATTGAAGAGTTAGGGGCATCATATTTTCAAATCTCTAACCCAAATGCTACAGCAAAATGTGGCTGTGGAAATTCCTTTAACATTTAAATTCTGCTTCTTCTACAGCTATTTTATATTCTTTGTTTAATTCAGTTACTGCCCAAATCCAGATTAAGCAGATAATCGTAAATACTATCATTAAATATACAGAAATTGAGCGATAAGTTGCAGCTGGTATTAAAATAAATATCACCGCTTGCATTAAGGCACTTGTTGATTTGCCAAGTTTTGTGCCTATCATATCAGCTGCTGCTTTACCTTTAGTTTTAAGATCGTCTTCAAGTGGTACGTAAGACATTTCTTTAGTAGAATCAAACAAAGTATATTTACTTGATTTACTTAAAATATTTTGTATAGCACCCATGCTAAGTGCAAGAGTAATAGGGTCAGCCATCAAAAAAACACCAACCAAAAAATGTGATATAAAATTAAAATTCGATACTAAAAAAAAACTCATTCCCGTAAAAAATAGCATCAGAGGAGTAATTATCGCAGCTGCAAACCAACCGAGTTTACGTACTATATTAGAGCCAAGGATGACAAATATTACAGTTAGCATTCCTGTATATTTTAAATATCCACCAACAAAAGCATTATAGCTTGTAACATTTGTATAAACTCTTGATGCTTCAGATTTCCATGGACCCTCAACCAAATTAATTGCGACACCATAACTGACAAGCATAATAGCTATTAACATGATATATTTTGATGAAAGAACCATTTTTAAACTTTCAAATAAAGTCATTGTATTTTTTTTCACTTTAAATTGAAGATCTTCAATAGCTGCAACATCTAATATCTTATGGTTTAAAAACCAAAAGGTAATAATAGCAATTACACCTAAAGCTAACACAACAGATAAAACTATTTGAACTGTAATTATATTATGGGCAGTATTTAAACTGAATAATTTCATGAAATAATTATTTATGTTTAATTGGTTTTGTAAAAAGAAACCAGACATAACCAGCCCTGTTTGACCAAGAAGGCCAAATAAAAGATAAAATCTTTTGGATTCTTCGATAGTAGTGACTTTATTTACAAATTGCCAAAAGAGTAATGCAAAAACTGCATTTGGCCAAAGCTCTGCAATAATATAAAATAATGATATGCTCCAATTAGCTAAAATTAGAATAAACCATTTTAAATTAGGGTAAAGAGCAATAAATTTATTTGTTGTTTCTTTATTTAGATGAAAAGTTTCATAATTTGGGAAAATATAAAATGCAAATAAACCAAAAAAAGCCAAGAAAATCGACATTATAAGATAAAATATCTTTTCGCCTTTCATGATATTTACAAGTTCAACATATAATATTGTAACTATAAAAGCAGCTGGCATTACCCCCCAAAATTTTAAGAAAGATATTGCCTCTGTGCCAATCATTGTGTTTACTAAGCTATCTTTTTGCGCTCTAATTAAATTTTGGATGCCAAGTATACAAAACATAAGCAAAGTGATAGATAAAAACTTCGGCAATTCATGCCTATATATCGGCCAAATATAATCTAAAATTTTAGAAGTGATAGTAGAACTAACATTTTTTGTATCTTCTAAAGACGCGGATTGAGAATCGCTATTTGCGCTCATTTGGTTCTAACCTGATTTTTAAGATTAATACGGCTAGGACAAAACTCTATAGTAATTAGTTAATATAGTCAAGAATTAAAATACTCTAGTTACATATTCACCATATAAACCAGATTTATCTGGCATGCTAATAAAATATCAGACACCAGAATCTGCGTATTTTCAACATTAGATTGATCTAATTTTTAATTATTCTGCTAATATTTTTAATTTAAAAAAAAACGTATGATTTTTAAAAAATGGTTTGACAAATGGGTGTACTAACAATCCTTGGTTAAAAATTTTATCTTCAATAAAAATGATAAATAAGTTTGTATTAGAACATCAAAATCACCTTCTGATGGAAACTTAATTCCCAACTTTGTTATAATGTTTTCGGTTACCTTGTCTTGTAATGGTTGATAATTAAAATGATTAGCAGGATTACTATAAAAATCTTTAAAAATAATTAAAGGATTATCTATTTCAACATTGGGCAATATATCTGTTCTCCAAAAAACAGGATCTACAAATTCTATTTTAGATCCTAAAAAAGCAGTAACTTTGCTTATATATTGTTCCCAAGACAAAACATTAGAATTATGCAAATTAAAAGTATTTTTATATGTATTATCAATATTAATTGAAAGCAACACTATAGACTTGCTTACTATGTCTACGGGAGTCATTTCTACTAAATCTTTCCACTTTGGTACCCTTGAATTCTTTAGAAAACCTTTGAGTAAAAGAAGCGCATGATTAACGTGAGGTATAGAATAACCAGTTTTACTATGCCCTGTGATATTGCCAGGTCGATAAATATAATAAGGATAACCTTGAGCTATATAGCTATTTATTATTTTTTCACAGGTCCATTTTACCTGAACATAACCTACATTATAAAAATTTAACTCATCCAAATTATCTGCCGGTTTCCATAAATCTTTATGATAGTTAGCGATATTTATAGTAGAAATAAAATGTAATTTCTTAAGTTTTTGTTTAACTGATAAATCTATTAAAAACTTAGTAGCCAAAACATCTTTTCTTAAAGTATTATAATTATGTAGATGGTGCACATAAGCACCACAATGGTAAATTGCATCTATATCTTTTTCAAGTACATCTAGTTTATCGCATGAAATACCTAAATTCTCTAAAGTCAAATCACCTTCTATAACAATAATCCTATTATTATTGGTGTATCCATCATGACCACTTGCAATCAAAGCATTATTTAATCTTTCTTTTGCTGTGTATTCCCCCTTAGACCTAACTAAACAGTAAATTTCAAAATCAGTATGGTCTATTAGGTCAATCAGTAAATGTTGTCCCAAAAACCCAGTACTTCCAGTAAGCAATACTTTCTTTGTTAAATTCATCTCTTTTATTTGAAGATCAATTTTTTGCTTATCTGAATAAGAGAAATTATACAAGTCTTCCTTTATTAATTCTATATTAGGTATATGTACCACAACAAAAACTCGTTAATTTAAATTTTAATATTTACCAAAAACCCATTTACTAGGACAGGCTTGATTGTTTGAATAAAAAAAGTTTAACCAATAACCATATAATTCATGTATACTTAAGCATCCCTTTTGTTCAGTATCTAATAAATTAAAAATCTCCCTAGCTTCATCCCCCTCTTCTGAAACCATAACCCCAGCAAAATTCTCATAAAACAGGCAATCATCGTTTTTTAATGATAAAGAATTCCAAATTAATTCCATATAGTCCCATAAAAACACTGGTAAAAAACATGAAGTAGTCATTATAATCTCAAACGCTTTGCAATGTTCAGCTTTTGTAATAGGTCTTGATTCAGAAATATTAAGAGAATCATTCATTTTTTCCCACCATTCTATTTCTTTTTTGATATACCCTGACTCTTCTACCTTAATAAGATTTGCATAATCCTTGCCATGGTTATAAAAATCTTCTCTAGTTAGAAAACCATCTTTGTTATAATCAACAATTTTAAAATGATAATCCATTTTTTCTTTTTGAAATTTTGTAAACATAATATATCTCCATCTATTTACGGTTAAATTATTTATTACTTTGCACTAATAGGTTTAATATACTTAGTCAATTTTTTTTGGCCTTTTTTCCTGAGTTTGACAGAATCTATGGTTATGTTGTATAAAAAGCACAGATACTTGGGGTTTAAGGAAAAAAATATGGTCATTTGTAGTATACACCTATTAATCTGTTTACATTGTAAATTAGTAGTACACACCAACAATTTACAGTTAAGGTAATTTAATCTGCACATGGTCTGCCACAAAAGAGCAGCAAAGGATAGAAGCAACAGAGAAAGAATGGTGGAGCGCGCCCAGGACATGTTAGAAAACAATAATTTTTTATCTAGCAGAGGAGCTAGGAAATATATTGATGCGAGCATTAAAGAAAGCCCTAAATCATTATAATGCTAGCAAAACATTCTTAGTTTTGATTTTTTCCAAAAAATCTATAAGATCAGCAATCGAACTAGTATATTATGCATCGTAAACAAATACATTCTTATACTACTTCAAACCCTTATTTTCAAGCACTTCTACAACTTAAATCTAACAAAATTGTAGGGTGCTATGATCTACATCTCAGAGAGATAACATATAATTAATTGTGTAAAACGGGTGATTTCTCTGGCCAATATTGAAAGGCAGTGAAAGGATACCTCTGCCAGTTATTAATTTCAATCTATACCCATCTCGGCATCGATCTCCTACTAATTTCTTTGTTTCGGTAACGTATAATTAATTGTGTAAAACGGATAATTTCTCTGGCCAATATTGG
>CAYGSI010000038.1:0-11219 GCA_964352655.1 uncultured Rickettsiaceae bacterium | reverse complement strand
ATGCCATAGATACACTTACTTTCTTTAAAAAAAACTTCCGAAGTCAGGAAGCCTTATCTGATTAGGTGTATTTTGATGTTTGGTAAGTCTAGTTTTTCCCAGACTTTATCAGCGGTGTATACTTCCATATTAAAATATATAGCGGTAGCTAAACAAGCTCTATCACCTAATGATAGACCTAGATGTTTTGTTGTAGTGATTAGTTTACCGGTAGTTATAGATATTTCATGTGATAGTGGGATGATTTCAGGAATGATATTTTCTGTTATGGTATCAATATCATCTGTGCTAACACCTTCTCTAGCTAGAGAGCTTATCAATTCGGCAAAGTTTACGGTGGACATAGCACAAGTTGCTAACACATCATCTACTTTTGTATGGCCAGGCTCTTTTTTCAGTAAGGCAATGATAGCTGATGTGTCGAGTAGTATCTTATTATTTTTCTTCATCTTCTAAATCTTGTTTTCTTAGATCTTTTAATGATTGTTGCAAGTTAAGCTTTCCATACTTGTTAAGTACTTCTCTAGCTTTTTCAACATTAGAATGATATGTAGAAACTACTAATTCAGAGTTGGCTAATTTAATAGTAACTTCGTCGCCTTTATTAAGATGAAGCTTCTTACGAACTTTAGCAGGAATAGCTAGCCTACCATTATTATCAATATAACTTTTAAAAGCTTTCATACGAATAATCAAATAACTTATATAATAACTATATTATATATAAGATCAAACAAGAGTAAAATAATAAATGTACAAAATGATAAGATAAATATAAATGCAAGAAAAGATAAAATGTAACCAATAAACAGATATAGAAAACTGGAAGCTGTTACTGGATGGTTTTTGGGGTATAGAATTGTCATTCCTCAAAGTGGAGTTCAGCGATTTTAGACAACAACTTTTGGAGCATAAATTTTACAACTTACACAAACTACTTATTCCGGCCTAAAAATATTGAAGCCTATTGTGAATAATGTTATGATGAAGAAAAAATGATAACAACTAAATATATGGACAATAGAAAATTATCACCATCAGCGTTAGAGCACTTAAGTCAAAGAGCGGGAGAATCAGTAATAATTCATGGTCTAACCCAAATTAAAGCATGTAAGGTTTTTGGTTTTTCAGAAACATCAATGTGTAAATATATAAAAGCATATAAGGAAGATAAAGAAGCAAGCTATAATTACAAAAAACGAGGTGTGGCATTAGGTACAGGATCAAAATTAGATAAGTCTCAAATAGATGCTCTTATAACTAAGATACTGACCAATACTCCTGACGAACTAGGAATGGAATATGCCCTATGGACAAGTAAAGCAGTGCATGAATACATAGAGTCAACCTATGAAGTCAGCTACAATAGACGCTCTATCAGGAAAATTTTAACAAAATTAGGTTTTACCTCTCAAAAACCAATTAAATGTATTGAATTTTTGGGTAGAATGATTAGACAAATTAAACAAAAAGTATTTTTAATTTTAGATAATCATCGGGTGCACCATAGCAAAAAAGTGAAGGCGTATGTGGCAAAACACAAAGAAAAATTAGAATTATTTTACTTGCCACCATATTGTCCAGATATGAATCCACAAGAATTGGTGAACCAAGATGTTAAGGCTAATTCAAATAATTTCCGTGCATTAAAATCTATAAATGACCTTACAATCAACCTACGCTATTATCTTACACAAATTCAATTTAATCAATTTAAAATCATGAATCATTTTACTAAAAAAGAAGTCGCTTATGCAGCTCATTAACTCCAATATTCGAAGGCCGGAGTATATTACTCGGTAGTTGTATGGCAATAAATATAGAAAATTATAGGCAAGATGTGCCAAAATTTAATTTTAAAGAATATTTTAACGGTCCTATTAAAGCCTATGGTATAGTACAAAATTGGCGAGGTAATGTTGTAACGCGTTTTGATATTGATATGCTAGGTTCATGGAAAGGTAATGTTGGTACTTTAGAAGAAGATTTTAAATATTATAATGGTAAAACTCAGCATAGAATGTGGACTATAACCAAAAATGGAGAAAATAGTTTTACAGGCCAAGCTGACGATATTTTAGCTCAAGCTATTGGTAAAATTCTTGGTGGCGCTGCTAATTGGTCCTATGTTATGGAACTTGATATAGATGGCAGCATGTATCGAATCAAATTTGACGATTGGATGTGGCAAATGAATGATGGGGTAGTAATTAATCGTTCTTATATGAAAAAATTTGGTTTTACAGTGGCAGAAATAACTATTTTTATGCAAAAAAAATAATATACCTAATTCTAAAAACCCAACAATCAACTATGCTTCAGAGCTTTTTAACGCTAGTTAAGGATAAGGTAAAGAGAATTAAAAAGCTAAGAAATCTCTTTGGTTAGAAATTTTAGCAAGAGAGTAGCTGTTAATACAAGCGAGCAAATGAATAACGAAATTAACAGGGTTTCTATGCCTGGAATGTTCAAGATTCATAGAGTTTTTGAATCCTGAAAATCTCACTTCTGTTTAAACTTAAACAAATATTAGGAATAAATATAGATAAAGCTAGACGAAAATAGTGTCATATTATATAAGTTGAAAAAAATATGAAATTTTAGAAAGTTTTTTAATGGACGTAAACAAATATTCAAATATTCCGGTAAAAAAAATTCTCAAGCAGGGAATGTATTTTTTCTTCAAAGAAAAGAAAAAATCAATAGCTTTAGTATTGATGGCTATTATATCTGGCCTTACAACGTCAATAGATAGTATATTACTACAGCAACTTACTGATAGAATTGAAATTTTATCAAATAATACATTTAATGGTAATAGCCTGGCATATGCATTATTTCAATGGATTTTAATATATGCTATATGGTGGGAAGGAATGAATTGGTTCTGGCGTGTATATGATTATATTTATTTAAAAACAATACCTAGTGTTAAGGCTAAAGTAATAGAAGAGCTATATGATTATGTGCAATATCATAGCCATGATTTTTTTCAAAAACATTTGTCAGGTGATTTAACAACCAGAATCATGGAAGGTTCAAGATCGTTAGAAATGATGTTTGCTTATATTAATGAAAAAATCATCCAAAAATTATCCGTTATTATGTTTGCTCTTGTAACGATGTATTTTGTGCATATATATTTGGCCATGATATTTTTTCTTTGGTTAATAACTTTCGTTAGTATTAGTTGGTTTTTTTCAAGGACAATCAATTTTTATTCAACTTTATATAGCCGAGATAAAGCAAAAGTGGGCGGTAAATTAGTTGATTCTATCTCTAATATTTCTGCAATCCGGATGTTTACTGCTCATAAATTTGAGGCAAAATATATCAAGGATTATACTGATAAAACAATAGCTAGTTTTGAAGCCTTACAGTGGTTTATGCTTAAATTAAGATATGTGTTGGGCTTGACCTGCACATGCATGATGAGCGCAATAATTTATTATATAATTTATCTTAAAGGTGAAAATATTATTACATTAGGACAATGCGTCCTAATAGTTACTTTGTGCGTCGCAATAGTTAGCGACATGTGGGACCTAACACAAGTATTTGGTGATTTATTTGAAGAAATAGGAGCCTTTGGCCAGATGATGACTTTATTCCAAGCGCATGGTATCAAAGATAATAAAGATGCAAATATTTTAAAAGTAAAAAAACCAACGATTGAATTTAAGAATGTAACTTTTTACTATAAAAGTAATGAGAATATTTTTAACAATAAATCAGTAAAAATAGAACCTTATCAAAAAGTTGGTTTGGCAGGTTTTTCTGGTTCAGGAAAAACCACTTTCACAAGCCTTATTACCAGACTTTTTGATATTGAATCTGGCCAAATATTAATTGATAATCAAGATATAAAACAAGTAACACAACAAAGTTTACGTAAATATATCTCAATTATTCCTCAAGAACCAATTTTATTCCATAGAACAATACTAGAAAATATAAAATATGGCAATGAAAATGCTAGTTTTGATGAAATAATTCAGGCTTCTAAATTAGCATACATACATGATTTTATTGAAAAATTACCAGAAAATTATAATACTATTTGTGGAGAAAGGGGCAATATTTTATCAGGAGGACAAAAACAGCGTATAATTATTGCAAGAGCAATACTTAAGAATGCGCCAATTTTAATATTAGATGAAGCAACTAGTTCTCTTGATAGTGTTACTGAAATTTTGATTCAAAAATCCTTGCATAATTTAATGGAAGGTAAAACTGTATTGGTGATAGCGCATAGATTATCTACCTT
Organism: uncultured Rickettsiaceae bacterium; assembly: GCA_964352655.1. Lineage (GTDB taxonomy): Bacteria > Pseudomonadota > Alphaproteobacteria > Rickettsiales > Rickettsiaceae > Megaera. The sequence continues at coordinate 6,952 of CAYGSI010000038.1, read as the reverse complement.
GCTTAATATGGATAGGATACTTGTTTTTGATAATGGTTATATAATAGAAGATGGAACTCATGAATTATTAAAAACTAAGGGTAAATTATATAAAAAGCTTTGGAATGCAAGCCAGAATGGTATAATAGGTGAAATGTAGTTCGTTTAATTTACACAGTTATTTGAATACTCCCACAAAATTTGATTTTTTGCATAAAAATTTGTCTTGCTCAAAGTTTATGAGCAATTTTGACGGATGGACTAATAAATCTGACAGTTAAGGCTTAAACGACAATAAGATCTAAGATTAAGAGTCTGTCATAGAATTTGGCTTGCTGCGTCTCTTAACTCCTAAGAATTTCATTTATTGAGGTTTTGTCCCGAGTTTTTTTATCAACTTGTTTTATAATTACAGCACAATATAAACTTGGCAAATTGGGTTCTCTTGCTGGTAATGTACCTGGCACTACAACAGAGTAAGGTGGAATTTCACCATAAATAATTTTACCAGTATCACGATAAACTATTTTAGTTGATTGACCGATAAATACTCCCATACTAATGACACAACCTTCACGAATAATTACTCCTTCAACTATTTCTGACCTTGCGCCAATAAAAGTTTTATCTTCAATAATTACTGGTAACGCTTGTAGCGGCTCAAGTACTCCGCCAATTCCTGCGCCGCCAGAAATATGGCAATTTTTTCCTATATAAGCACATGAGCCAATAGTAGCCCAACTATCGATCATAGTTCCACTACCAATATATGCGCCTACATTAATAAAAGAAGGCATAATAATAGTATTTTGACCAATATAGGAACCTTCTCTTACAAAAGCACCAGGGACAACGCGACATGCTGCTTTTTGAAAATCACTTTCAGAATAATTGGTAAATAATTGGTCTATCTTGTCGTACCATTTTAATTCTTCACTACCAGAAATTTTCATGCCAGAAATCTTAAATTTTAGCAAAATGGCCTTTTTTATCCATTCATTTACTTGCCAATTATTCTGTTCTTTTGTAGTTACAGCAATTTGGCCAGTTTCTAATTGCGCAAAAATTTCATTGATAAGCTTTTTTAACTCAGCTACATCGCCAGCATTTTTAGCTATTGATTCTCGATTTTGCCAAAAATTTTCTATTTTTGTAATATGATCTTGCATTTTCTCTCCAAAACTAACATATTATGGATATTAATAAACTTGTTTTCCTTACAGGTAAATAGTTAAGTTACGATTAAATTTAAAAAATTAAATAAAAATGCATATTTCCTGTCCTAATTGCTCGACTAAATTTACCATTCGTGATAATCAAATAGGTAATGCTGGTAGAAAAGTAAAATGTTCAAAATGTTCTCATACTTGGAATTATAAAACAAGAAAAATGGACAAAATAGATCCGTTAATTACATCCGAATCAGCACAATCAGAAAATTTAAAAAACATTCATTTACCGGCTATATTACCAGCCAAAACTATCTCATTTTGTGGCACACCATTGTTACTTATGGGTATGATTATTTTTATGATATTAACATTATTTCCAAATATTTTGGGGATAAATAATATATTTAATAGAACAAATTTGATAATTCAAAATGTTCAAATTATGCAGGATAAAAAATTAAATAAATTTTCTATCCATTATCGATTATTAAATCCAACTAATAAAGAAATAACCATTCCACACATAAGGTTAAGATTATATAATGGGAGTAATGAATTAATAAAGTCAAAAATTGATGATTATGGTAACATCACTTTGAAACCCCTGCAATATGCTGATATTAAAGGCGATTTTACTGAAACATTTAATAATGTAACAAATATAGATATTACGCTCGGTAATAAATTAGATTTTATGTTGGAATGATTTTAATTTTTGATAACTATGGTATTTGCCATTTTATCATGAGTAGCTTGGCCATTTTTACTGAAAGCCATACGAAAAATGCCTATAAATAAAGTAACATAACCAACGAATCTTTTGAATAATCTGTAAATTGAAGGTTTAGAAGAGAAGTCACTACTATCAACGATTTTCATCCTCATTAACATTTTACCTGGGGTAGCCCCAAATTTGTGCCAGAAAAAAATAAAATATACTCCCATAAATATCGTATTAATGATAAATAATAATCCTGTATAGGTAAAAAATCTACTGGCAGTAATATAGGAACTAAATTCTGGTATTTGCATAGCTGCTCTTAACGCCGTTTGGTTATTAACATCAACCGAAAAATCAAGGAAAAATTGTTGAAATAAATAAAGAAACACATATCTAGCAATAAAATTCATAATTGGTGTTAAGGCTATTGAAAGAAGCATTAAATCAATAGTCATAGCAAATAACCTTGGTATGAATCTTGGATATATAATTTGTTTCTTCATATTTTTACTATGTCTTTATTTTGCTATTACTTCTTGACATTCTGCTTCGTCACTTATATCAAAATTAATCATTTTTAGCAGCCAAGATGTAATTAATGATACTAATATTGCACTAATTACTAGCCCAATAGCAACATTAAACATTGTGCCATTATACATATAACTTGCAAATGCAATAAAAACGCCAATAAGTAATGAACGCATTGCCATAAGTGCTGAAGATGCGGTCCCTCTAATTTTCGGAAAAATATCTAGAGATTTTGCAAAAATTATAGGGTAGCTAATTGCTGCTCCAATTGAAAATATTGCTACTGAAATAGTGCTAAAAATAGGTGAATTTGGGTAAAATATACCAGTAATTAAAGTCATTATGGCACCGATGAAATTGATTGCTATACCATAAATAATAGATTTTTTTTCGCCAATAATATTAGTAATTTTATTAAAATTCATACTAAATATTGAAAACATTAAAATGATTACTCCTTGATGTAGGGCATAATACATAATAGACAAATTATAAGTTTCCATATATAAAAAAGGCATACAAGTGATAAAACTCAAATAACCAGCATACATAATGCTCGGCACAAGAGATGCATAATTAAATTGTTTATTGGTAATTAGAATAATAAAATCATTTGTTACTTTTTTTACACAAAATTTTCCAAGTTTTTTATTCGTTTCGGGTAGGTAAAAATATAACATTAACCAAGAAAATAAAGATAGCAAAGCTAACACTGAATAATTACCACGAAAGCCTATAATTTTATTTATAAAAGCTCCTATAATTGGTGCTATCGTCATAAATAAACTCATTAGTGAATTCATAAAACCTATTAATTTTGCCGCCTTACCGGCAGAATAAACATCTGCAATCATGGCAAATACTACAACTGATGAGGTGCTTGCACCAAGGCCTTGAATAAATCTTGAAAATAATAACATTTCAATATTTTGACTAAAAACGCAACCAGTAGCACCAATCAGCATCACTCCATTACCTATAACCATTACCAATCTTCTACCATAAGCATCAGATAATGGACCACAAATGATACTTGAGAGGCAAAAACCAAAAAAATTCACAGCTACGGTCATTTGGGTAAGCCCATCTGAAATATCAAAATAATCAGAAATATCAGGAAAACTGGGCACAGAGATATCAATTTCTATACAACAAGTAAGTAAAGACAGAACCAATAAAAAAGATAAATTTTTAGTCATAAAAATATTTATAATTAATTTTACACTTAGATTTTTATTTATACAATGAAAATAAATAATTTTTGCCAGAATTGGGGTACGAGCCAACTTTTTGGGAATTTGTAAAATATAAATAATTTTAATTACAGATACTTAAATTCTTATCTATAAAATCAGCTTCTACGCCAGCACAATCAAGCAAAGAATGGAAAATATGATGATGAGATATATCATTATCTTTATTTTTTACAATATTTTTGTAATTTTGTTTGTGAGTTTTTTTGAATTTATCAGACATCCAAGCAAACATAGCAATAGAAAGCTGCTCTTTTGGTACATTATCTCCAGAATAAGCATTACCAAATATACCATTTTCATTTAAGGATAAACCATGATCTGATGCATATATTACCAAAGCATTTTTATCTTTTAATTCATTAAGGATTAAATCAAGCACATAATCACTATACAGGATAGTATTATGATAAGAATTTATTAATTCTTCAGTTGAGCAACGAGATACAGAACGATTATTACAAATAGGCTTAAATTTATGGCCAAAGGACTCAGGATATCTATCAGAAAAATACCAATGGCTGCCAATTAAATGTACAATTATAAATTTTTGCTTACTAGAATTGTATAATTCATCTTTAAAGTAAGGTATAAGATCTTCGTCATATATCTTGGTTTTATTTAACTGAATCCTTATTTCTCTATTAGAAATTATATGCTCTGACTCAAGTGCATTAGCTGCATAGTTTACATCCCAATAACCAAACAATCCTTGGTTACCTATCCATGAGGTTTTAAAGCCTAAATGTCTAAAAATAGAAGTCACACCTTGGGTTTGTGTTGTTTTTTCAAAATCAGTAGCGTTAGTAAGCATATATGGGATAGCTAAACGAGTTGATGTTGCCGAGGATTTCGTATTTGCAAAACTAATTAGATTTTCCTTTAAAGACATTAAGGGCATGTTATTATATTCCTTATAACCATTTAGTGAATTTATATCTCCGCGCATTGATTCACCAATAATTAGCATTACCGTTAAAGGTTCATTAGATGTGAAACTAACATTATTCCCATCGGTCAGATCAATTTTATGTTTGTTTTCTTCGATATATGAGCGATATTTTATTAAAAAACGCCCCATAATATATGCATGTCTAAAAGGTGCATTATCTAGAATAGTCATTGCTCTATATTCAAGCTTGTTACTAAAATTATGACTAATAGCAAAAATTAAACAAATCAAAGGAACAGATAAAGTGACTTTATTAGGAATTAAAATATTATATTTTGTAAAAATAATTTCAAAAATAATAGGCAGAGCAAATGAAGCAATAAGAGTCACCAACAACCATTCAGAGAAATAGTTCTCAATTAATTCTTGTTCTATAGATAATGCATCAATTATTACGCCAACATCAAAAACTTTACCAAAATTGATAATAAAATATAAAGCAGCGCCACCTATAAGGCAAAAAATTATATTAACAAATAGCGCAAGAAATCTAGGCAATAATATAAATACGACTCCAAATAAAATAAACAAAGCTGGTATTAGCCATGTTATTTTAGAAAGGGTATTTATTGTTAGAAAACTATGGTGATCAAAATATATGTACGTTAGATTATATAATGTGAAATATATTATTGAGAATATCAGTGCTTTTGATAAAAAAAACTGTTTCATAAATTTTAAAATCACTTCATTTAGATTCGGTGATCATAAATCTCTGCACTAGACATGTCAACGCCAATTAATAAAATATCAAAATAGATGGAGCAAACTTAACTAGCTAAACCAAACTGGCATTGCTAAAGAAGTATTAGCATCTATCCTCAGCCACTAAATGATCCTAAATCTTTTTCCATCTATTCCTTGTGCTTTTATATCTAATATAGATAATTTATCTCTTAATACATCTAAATATACTTCTTTATTATACTGACTTACGGAAAAAATATATTAATTAATTGCTCTCTTTGTTTGAGGTTTTTTTTATGTAAAACATATCTTTGTAAAAAATATGATATTAAATCGAGCCCTTTTTTAAGCTCTATTTGATTTTCCTCTTCTGATGAATTAAGTAAAAATTTAGGAAGTGGCAGCAGCTTATCTTCATAACCAATAGCTGCTAATTTGCTAACAGCACTAGCAGATCTAGGGGACACATAACATAAATCCGTTTTTGATTTAGTCAATACACATTGGTCAATAGTTAAGCCGTAACCTGTTTCATTGAGTAAATCCAGTTCAATCTTTAGATAATCTGTAAAAGCAAAATTAGTTTTATTTTTCAAAATGTTAAGATATTCCAAGAGTTTAGGAAAGAAATTATTATGATTTTCTCTCTCGCAAAAGGCTTTTTGAATTAATGCGGCAATAGAATTAAAAGCATATAATTTTGCTTTATTGCTAATAATATAACTACTATAAGCTTTGATAAGTTCACATTTAGCACTCCCTAGATGTTCATGTAATCTTGCCCTCCAGGAAAAATCAATAAAATTTGATTCTATTAAGATGTCACCATTTTTTTTACCATATTGCTTAATTACGCCAGAATATAAACCGTGATTTTTAGTAAACACAGTAATGACATAAGTATTATCTCTAATAAAATTCTTAGAAATAATTATACCCTGATCATGAAAATCCATATAAATAGTAATAATTTTATGCTATTTTTGAGTTGATTATAGAATAACAAAGTCAGTAATGTCTAGATTAATAAAATTTAAGAATTTTTATCCTAAAATAGCTGAAGGAGTATTTGTAGCGCATGGCGCGATAATAGCGGGTGAAGTAAGTATAAAAACTGATTCGGGAATATGGTTCAATTGCGTTTTAAGAGGAGATGTTGCACCAATTACAGTGGGTTCTGGTACAAATATTCAAGATGGAACAATAATTCATACCTCAAGATTTGATGGTCCTACAATAATTGGTGATAATATTACTATTGGCCATTTAGCTTTGATTCATGCATGCACAATCAAGGATAATGCTTTTATTGGTATGCAATCAACTATTATGGATGGTGCAATTATTGAAGAATATGGTTTTGTCGCTGCCGGCAGCTTAGTTACACCAAATAAAATAATAAAAACCAAAGAATTATGGGCTGGCGCTCCAGCAAAATTTGTTAGAAATGTTACTGAGGAAGAGATAAAATTTATGCATGATAACGTTGAAAATTATATCGAATTAGCAAAATCATATATGTCATAATCCATTTTAGTAATTTTTTAATAACCCAGTTTTTTTAGGAGTTGCTAAAGAAGTATAGACAAAAATATTAGAAAAGATTAAGATGGCCTAAAAAAAGGTGATTATTATGGAAAGATGCAAGGGATGTGGT
>CAYGSI010000037.1:0-11890 GCA_964352655.1 uncultured Rickettsiaceae bacterium | reverse complement strand
ACATTTTTTCAAGCATCCTCTCCATTTTTTATTCAGAGAATTTAATCGCCCTGTACATATTGGCATTGCTAAAGAAGTATAGATAATATATCTTTAAAGAAAAGCAAGATGAGAGAATTTTCTATCATATCGAAAGCCTTAGAATATCACTTAGTTCGTCTGTTAAAGCGAGCGAGATAATAGCGAATCAGAGAATTTTTCTTTCCACAAAAGAAGTTTCGGATTTTGAAGTGGAGTGCCGAGGAAATATTTTATATTTTTACCTCTTTTTTTTCTACGGCAAACCACAAACTTTATGATAGACTCATTTAAGACTCTATGTTGGTATTATTTTTTTCTAAAAAGTCAGGCGTAATTTTATTGTCCCTTGATGGCTATTATATTTTTGACCAACATAATAATCATAACCAATATTAATTTCAGAATTCTTAACCATAGAGGTAATGCCAACGCCAAAATTGTAGAATGTAGCAACATTTTGTGCTGATCTAGTTATTAAAGGGTCTGCTACGCCGTCTAATTTAGAAATAACATTAAGCTCCTTATTTTTAAAATCATGCTTAACTACACCATATACTTCAGGTACGATTTCATAATTATGCAGTTTGTAGTTTTTGGATAAAGAAAGCCCCGCATAACCAATCAATTTTTTTTGTGGAGATTTTCTAACATCTAAATTCTGATTGACAGTGCCTGTTTCTTTGTAAGAACTTTTTTGAATTACATCATATTCTAACCCCACTATTGGTGAAACTAAAACTTTATTTTTTGTTAAATGACGATATGTAATTTCTGCTGCAGCGGCATAAATCTTTGATTTAAATTTAGCGTGAGCAATTTCTCTGTTGGCTGTTGTGCCTCTTAATTCTCTGTTATTTACTTTGCTTTCACCAAATACTGCTTGCGCCTGAAAATACCAATTATTTAAAAATTCTTTGATAGAATATAAAGAAATAAGCTTAGATTTAATAGCACTCGTATCTCCTAAATTACTGTCTTTGTGTCTCACTTTAGTGTCAATATAACCAAGAGCAACGCCAACTACAGTCTCGTCACTAATTAGCGTATCAACACCAATTGTAACTCCATGGCTTCTAGATTTATAACCAGGTCTATCTCCTCGTTTTTCTTGAGTATTAGAGCTCAGAGAATAACTAACCCATGCGCCATATCTATCTGTCGTATCACCAGCTGCAATGCCTGCTAATTCTGAGTCTTCTGCAATTAGGGTTGCAAAAAGTCCTGTTTTTTGATCGAGATTAGCAGATACATCGCCAATTAAATCTTCCACTGTATTAAAGCTATTTTCTGTTACTTCAGTAATAACTATTAATAATCTGTCAAGCAGCTCCTGTGGGTTATCAGTTGTGATTATCGCATTTACTAAATCGTTAGTTACACCAGCATCAGCATTGGCTATTAATTCTAGATTTTCCTCTGTTACGGGGTCGCTAGTTGGTATAGAATTTATAATAATTATTGGAGCTTGCGGGAGTGTTCTTTGGACAATAAAACCACTTTTTAATATTTGAGTTTCAGCCTCCCCTACTGTTACTTCAATATCTCTGCTTTCATAAACCCATTCAACAAAAGGATTTGTTGAGCTAATTACAGTAAAATTTACCAAATTATCATCTGGTATTGTAGAATCTCGTGCATTATTTTCAAAAACGACATAACTTTTTTCTCCTCCTGGTGGGAGCGTTGTTGTTAAATCTGCTAAATTTAAATTCATTTGAGTTACCCCGTCTTTTCCTCCCATGATAAAATTCTCGCTCTCATCAGATAGAGTAATTTTACCTGCATTATTTGTATCAGCAGTAATATTGACCACATTATTGCCTTTAATGTTACCAGAAGCTACAAAATTTAGACTATTTAGACCAAGAGAATATGTTGCATTATTGGCTTGATAACTTGTGTCTATTGCAAAAGTACTATTTTGCTTTAAAGTAAGGTTAGGCGAAATTTGGGTCATATTTTCTGCATATATGTTACCTGTAAGAGATATAACATCATTTTGATCTAAAGATAAAAAATGGACCTCCGGCATTGAATTATTATTATCGCCTATATCGCCTTTTATTGTTGTGTTTTTTAAAACATTAACAATACCAACTATATTATTATTTTCATCAAGCGATGAAACTGAAATTGTTCCTTCAATTAGAGTATTAGCTTCAATGTTCAAAGTTGATTGAGTTAATTCTTGAGGATTTTTATTTTGTGGGTATATATCAATTCTATCAGAATATATTTTTTTGCCTTCTTTAAGGTTTATTATCTGAGGCCTTGGGTCGCCTTCATTAAAAGGGTCTATTGAAAAAGCAAGTAATTTAAGCCTTAGATCTTCTTTCCCAATATCATTATTAAGTTCTTTTGGGGTATTATTATCTTTTGTCATGTAAAAGGCCATTAAAGAGCCTTTTCCGGTGCCAAGCGCTGCTTCAGGATAAATTTCAAGGGCTCTTATAAAATCACCATCATTATTAGTATATTGGAATTCGCTATCTGTCTCAAAAGTAATTTTTTCAATATGATTTTTACTACTACCTATAGATCCAGAATATTGCATATCTGTATTTACAACGATAGAGCCTACACCATCTTTTCCAGAAACATTGTTAATACCATTAATACTGCCTGCTTTTAGCTTGTTATCTGTACTAAATTTTAATATAGAACCATTTGTTAATTCAAAAACATTAGGAAAAAGCTGTATATTATTAGCTGAGCCAACAAAATTAACAGTTCCATTATTAAGAATTATTTTGTTTATATAATCATTTTTATTGATTTCATTTATTTCTGCAGTTGTATTTCCAGTAAAATTTAAAGTACCAAAGGGTACAAAATCATTATTAATAAAAGCTAAATCAGATCTTATTTCTGAAGCTTTAATATTGATGCCAGAATTTATGCTTAAAATACCGTCAAATTGTTTGAAATCAACTATATTAATTGTTGGAGATGCAACTTTTGAAAAAATGACAGTATGGTTGCCACCAAATTCTAAATTATCCTCATCGTTAAAACCAGGTGGAGTAAAACCCGGTCCATTGGTAATATCAGTATCTAAATTGGTAACACGGGTTGTAGCTGTTGCAGTATTTATTCCAGAAAATAATGATATTATTGAAGCTCCTGCTAGCAATGTTTTATAAAAATTTGGCATATTTTTTTTCATTTTCATATTCTTTAATATTAAGTTGCTTCCTATTTGGTATATTAGAATAATTTATTCACTAAACTAAAGTTAATTAACGGACTTTTTTTATTAAATTATTATCTTAGTTGTAAATTAGACAAAATTTTATACAACATGAATTGTTAAAATATCTTTTAGTAGCAATTAAAAATTTTACTATTCAGAAACCGTATGCTTTAATCATTTATATATATTTTTAATTAATAGGTTTTAAGTATGTCTAAAAACAAAGTTCAGGATCTAGTTAAATTACAGCGATTTAATGACAAATTTACCAAAAAGCAATTAGTTCTTAATGGTGACATGGTAACAATTAATTTAAAATTGCAGAAAGAATTAGCAAGTGAAAAAAAAGGTAAAAAGGGGAAGATTCTTAATTCAGAATATTATACAAAAAAACTTAATGAAAAAACTAATGAGCTAAAAAAAACACAGCAAAACCAATCAGAAATAGACCGTGCAATCAAAGCTAGATCAGATTTGGTGAATAAGAATATCAGGCAATTTAAAGCTTTAATTGAGCATGCAGAAAATGCTGTTAATAATAAAAACACTAAAAAATCACTGGAAGAATGGCAAAAAAAGCTTTTTGCTTTTCAAAAAGAGTTAGATTCTTATAATAAATTAACTAAAAAGCAAGAAGAGACGATAAAAAAAACTCAAGAAAAACAAGCAGAAAAAATAGAAAAATTACAAACCAAAGCTCAAGAAAAAAAACAGAAGAAAGCTAAAGCTAAAGTCTTAACCTACGATAATTATCGAGACAAATTATTTGATGCTGTTTCCAATCTTGTTAGTGATTCTGAAAATATCAATAAAGTTTTGGATAATGTTATAGAGGGTAAAAAATTACAAACAGTTTTGTCTGGAGCAAAATTTGTTGGCAAAAATGCCGGTAGCGGTTTAAAATTATTATCTTCAGCGCCATTTTTTAAAAAAGAAGGGGAACGATTAATAGATATATTCAATGGCAAAAAAAAGTTAAATAATAAAAATTTGCCATTTTTTTTGAAATTATTACAAGATAAAAAAGCTCAAGAATTTTTAAAGAAAAACGGTCAAAACATTGATATTCTTATTTCTTCTATTGCTCCTAAAATAGCTGAAATAGCACTTGCTAATTTAGGTGATTTAGAAAAAATTAATAAAGAAATTCAGTCTAAAGCAAAAGAATTCAAAAAATTACCTGAAATAGAACAAAACATTGCCTTGCTAATGACGAATGAATTTAGCAAAGATAATAACAAACAAATAAAAGAATTAGAGCAACAGATTGCGCCGCTTAAGGAGTTGCAAAATAAAAAACAAATAGCGCAAACTATATCTGATCTTAAGCTCCAGAAGATTGATACAAAATATTTATCTAAGATGATTATGCCAGTAATTAATGATGTAACTCATGAATTATTAGTTGATAACCCAGCAGATTTGGCTGATATTATTAAGTTATCTGGAGATATGGCTTTTGAAAAAAACGTGGTCAAAAAAAATCAAATTTTAGGCAAAATTTTAGGTAAAATTGATGTTGCTAAATTAGTAACGAGTGATCATTTGATTAATTTTTTAAGCCAAGAGAACAGTAAGGATTTAACTAAAATAGCAAATACTGTAATCAAGAATAATAAAAATTTACAACAAAGGATGGATAATTTTGGTATCGATAAAACGCTAATAAAAGATGCGGTGCCACTAGCTGCTAAAATAGGGAATAGGGTGCTATCTAATCCTAAAATTGATAATGTGGTTAAAGTGGCAAAAAATATTATTATTGATGGTAAATTAAATCCTAATAATATTACCCCTATAGTATCTGCTGTATCGGATTTTATCACTGAAACTAAAATGCTTGATGTTATTAAAAATGATGTACCTGATTTTTTGGGTACTCATAAAAATATGTTTGGTAATATTGTCTCTAAATCTGTACCACAAGCTTTAAAAACAATGCAGACAGATAAACTTCCAGTACAAATTTTAAATGATGTAAAGCCTGATTTTTATAAAAATGCTGTAGAGGCATTTATTCCTTTGGTAGGTGATGTGCTTAAGTCTGCAACAAACGAGCAAATTAATAAAATCGTTGCCGATACGCAAATTTTAGCCAAGCCAACACTCAATGAAATGTCTGGGTTGCAGTTAGATAATTTAAAAGAACAAAAAGCTAATTCTTTAAATAATATTGTAAATGAAGGGCTAAAAATAGTTTCTAACAGTAAAGTAACAGGTGGGATTGCCAAAAATGTAGGTGGATTGCTTGGCCAAAAAGATTTCCAAAATGGAGTAGTGCAAATTATTGGCAATGCACAAAAAAATATACCAGCTGTAGAAAGATTGGGCTTAGAAGACAAATTAGTTAAAAATGCGGTACCTATAGTTTCAAATCTTGGTAGCGCCTTGGCTTCTAGAACAAAAGATGTTGTGGGCTTATATAACAAATTATCTAATATTGTTGGCAAAGATCTTGAAGTAGACGAAACACGCAAGCAAGCATATGAAATGATAGATCATGCCAATAATATTATTGGTTTTCCAGTTGGTTTACATTTGAATGTTCATGTGCCTAATTTTCTCCGCAATAATGAGAAAGAAATTGTAAAAACTGTTGGTAATTTTTTTGAAAAAAATCAAGATTTTGCAAAAGCCTCTTTTGGTATGGGGATTGATAAAGAATTTGCGCAAGATTTAACAAATGCTGCAACCTCTATTGCGGCTGATATGCTTCCAGAAGTTGTTTCATTAGCGGGTAGCCTATTAAAGGATAAGAAAAATGCTGTTAATATATTTGAACAAATTGGAAAATTAGCTAAAGCTGACGATAAAGCAACTAAAATAGCATCTGGGTCAGCATTGGCTAGTACAATTTATACGACAATATCTAAAAATCCTAATCTCAAGAAAATAATAAATACTAAATTACCAGAAATATTGGATAGAAATAATGCAAAATTTGGCGCTATCTTAGACAAATTGATGGTGAAAACAAAAATTGGTCGCAATTTAACTATCAAAGGTTCAGAAATACTCAGAACCGTGCAAGTTAAAACTCCGCAAATAAATCAATTATTATCTGATATAAATAAAGGTAAAATTGGCAATATAGTATTTTCTGCTGCCAAATTATTGATTGATCCTAAGATGCTTACTGTTACTTCTCAGCTGATAGGCGATGCTGCTAGATATATTTATCAGAAAAATTTTGTTACTAATACAAAACGTCGCAAAGAATGTAATGTTGAAGTTAATGGAGCTTTTGCGGATATTACTAAAAATCTGCCAAAAATTAAAAAAGGAGAAAAACTACCTGATCTTGGTAAATTGCTTGAGAGTAAAGTTAATCTTGAGCAAAAAAATTCCCTGCAATATTTGCTTAAAAATCATGATATGCGTGGTTTAGAGTTACATCAAAATCCCTTGGATTTAAATAATTTTAAAATCAATGATTTTAATTTTAAAGATGTTAAATTTAAAGGAGAAGTATCTTTTGCTGGTAGTAACTTAAAAAAATGTTCATTTAAGAATGCTAAATTTGAACAAGGGGTAAGTTTTGATGGTGCAACCATTGATTCTAAAACTTTAGAGAGTCTTTTGCCAGCTATTCGTAAACATAATGCAAAAAATGTTGAAAATAAAATTACTTTAGATAATATAAAAATTACAGGCGATGTTGCTAAATTGAACATGAAAGATGTGTCAATGAAAAATGTAGAGGTTATAAAGTCTAAAAAAGCTCTTAAAGAAGAGGTGCAAAATATTGTCAATAAGCAAAAATTATCAGCTTATAAGTCTCAAAATAAGCTTGATAATAAGATGGTTTCAGGGAAAAGACCCAAAAAGGTGGAAGGACGTGTTAAGTAAATAATGTTTGATCAAAAAGCTTTAGAGAAAAATAAATATCGAGCAGCTGATAACATTGTGAACTCAGATTTTTTTAATTTTATTCACCTAGATTTAATAGATAGAGCCGCTATTGTTCATGGACAATTTAATAAAAAATTATTGATATCTTATTTTCCTAAGGAATGTTTAGTTAAATATAATTTTACTGATTGCGACATTGTTAAACCTAACGAATTACATTTAATTACTAATAAATATTTTGACATAATATATTTTCCTTTTGGATTGCATTTTGTCAATGATATAACCAATTTTTTGGTTAATGTTAAATCTTATCTTTGTAAAAAAGGTGTTTTGATAGGTAATTTTGCTGGTTTTGGCAGTCTAATAAAATTAAAAAATATTTTATTAAAAGCTGAAGAGCAAAGCGGGAATCACCATTTTCCTCATATAGCTCCTTTTTTAAAATTTGAAGATGTATCACGGTTGCTGCAATCTTTAGGTTTTATTGAAAATATTATTGATTATGAAAATTTAATCTTAGAACATAAATCTCCAATTTCATTGATGAAATGGTTAAAAAATATGGGAGAATCAAATATTATTAGCAATAGGCAACATTATTCTATAAATAAGAAGCTTTATAAACTATTAAACAGTTTTGATGAGGAGCTATTTGAAGAGCAAATTAAATTAATTACTTTTGTCTCATCGCCTATTAAAGGTTCAATCGGTTTATATAATTAATAAGCTGCATAATCAACAATTCAAAATGCATTCGTTTTGGTGCTTATATTACTGGTGTGTGCTTAGCGCCTCGTGTTGATATTACGGCAAAGGCTAAAGCTACTGGATAATCGTCAGAGATAGAAATATGAATATCATATGTATTTGCATATTGTACAAAGTTACCTAAAATATTTACTTTTGGTGCGCCAAATTTATTACTTGAAATTAAAATATTTTTGAACCCAATTTTACCAATGCCAACACCAAAGGCTTTGGCTACGGCTTCTTTTGCGGCGAATCGCTTTGCTAAAAAATTTATAGCTTTTTTAGCATTAAGCTTTTGAAAATCTTTTATTTCTATATCATGATAATTTTTCTTTAAAAAACGTTCACCAAATTTGTTATATATATCTTCTATTCTTTTTATATGAACGATGTCGGTTCCTATGCCTAGAATCATATTATAGAATTGATCCAATCTTTTATATTATCTTTAGGCAACGCGCCTATTTTCATAGACTTAACCTCACCATTTTGAAAAATCATCATCGTTGGTATGCTCTTAACGCCCAACGTTGAAGGAGTTTGCGGGTTATCATCAATATTGATTTTAACAATTTTAAGTTTACCCTCCATTTCTTGAGATAGCTGATCTAAAATGGGTGCTATCATTCGACACGGACCGCACCATTGGGCCCAAAAATCTACCAATACTGGCAATTCTGCGTTAGTTACTTCATTTTCAAATTCACTGTCTGTAATTTTTGTGACCATATTAATAATATTTTTTTAATTGAAATAGGAAAAAATTTTGTTGATTCAAAACCAATATTAGTTTATATATTTTATCTTAAGGCGGGGCATAGCGCAGTCTGGTAGCGCATCTGGTTTGGGACCAGAGGGTCGGGAGTTCGAATCTCTCTGCCCCGACCAATAACATAATAAATATAAAATAATAGTTTTTCAAGTATTAACCTTAAAATTTTTGTCATAGCCATTTATGGCTCGTAAATTTAAACGTATTTTTGTGTTGCAAGATATTAGCCATTTTTAAGATTGAATATATTTTACGATAATTGTATTGTGATAGAAAAATAATATAAATTTATAAATTATAATATGCTTGCAAAATATGCCTGTTTACCTTCAAAAACAAGAGGTAGAGTCTATCCAGAATTGCCAACTCCTTATAGGAATGATTTTGAACGTGACAGAGACAGAATAGTTCATGCTAACTCATTTAAAAGATTGCAGTATAAAACGCAGGTGTTTGTAAATCATGAAGGAGACCACTATAGAAATCGTCTAACACACTCTGTTGAAGTATCTTCAATAGCTAGGTCTTTGTGCAAAGAGTTGAATTTATCTGATGATTTAGGTGAGGCTGTTGCTCTTGCACATGATCTTGGCCATTCACCTTTTGGTCATTCAGGAGAGGAAGCTTTAAATGAATGTATGAAATCATATGGGGGATTTTCACATAATGCTCATTCATTCAAAATACTCACATATTTGGAAAGGAAATATGCGGCTTATAATGGTTTAAATTTAACCTGGGAGGTGCTTGAAGGAATAGTAAAACATAACGGTCCTTTAGATGTTAAAAATTCTTCACAATATATTATTAATTATGATAAAAAACATAATCTTGAGCTTAACAAACATTCATCTGCTGAAGCTCAAGTGGCATCTCTTTCCGATGATATAGCATATATTACTCATGATCTTGAAGATAGTATAGGTGCAGGAATCATTACTTATGATGATTTGGAAGAGATTCCATTTATTTTCAATTATATTAAAATTGTTAAGGATAATTATAAAAATATTGATAAATCAAGATTGATTTATGAAGTAGCACGAAAGGTTACTCATCATTTGATAAATAGTTTACTAACACAAACTCGGCATAACTTAAAAAAATATCAGATAGAGACAGAATCTGATGTAAGAAATTTAAACCATCAATTGGTAGAATTTACGCCAGATGTCGTTAAAGAAATTGAAGTTATTAAAAGTTTTTTATATAAAAAAGTCTACAAGCATCATAGGGTTGTTTCTGTAACGATACAATCTCAAAAAGTTGTCAAGAATTTATTCAAATTATATAGTGAGAATATAAATTTACTACCATTTAGCTGGCGAAATATGATAAAAGATGGTGTAAATAGTTCAAAAACCTCTATAATAGCCGACTATATAGCTGGTATGACTGATAGATATGCGATAAAACAATATCAGTTATTTTATAATTTACAATTTGCAAATGCTGATTTATGAATATATTCAAAATTTTAGGAGATGATTTAAAAAAAATATATTTTAAATTATATGATGACAAGGAAATTTGGCGACAAACTACTTTAGAAACGCCTAAAGATCCATTAAATGGTGATGTTTCGACTAATGTTGCAATGTTAATTGCTTCTAAAAATGGTGGTAACCCAAGGGAAATAGCACTAAAATTTAAAGAATTTTTAAATGATATTAGTTATGTTGCGCATGTAGAAGTCGCAGGGCCCGGTTTTATTAATTTTACTATTAAAGCTGAAAGATGGCATCAATGTGTAGATAGTATTTTAAATGATGATGAAGATTTTTGGCAAATTAATGTAGGCGAGGGGAAAAAAATTAATGTTGAATATGTTTCTGCTAATCCTACTGGGCCGATGCATATTGGTCATGCTAGAGGTGCTGTATATGGTGATGTGCTAGC
The DNA here is from genome assembly GCA_964352655.1 of uncultured Rickettsiaceae bacterium. Taxonomy (GTDB): domain Bacteria; phylum Pseudomonadota; class Alphaproteobacteria; order Rickettsiales; family Rickettsiaceae; genus Megaera. The sequence goes on along the minus strand of CAYGSI010000037.1, from coordinate 1,400 downwards.
TAATATGTTAAATAAATGTGGTTGGGATGTTACGAAAGAATATTATGTTAACGATGCAGGAGCGCAAATTGATTTATTAGTAGATAGTTTGTTAATTCGTTACAGAGAGGCTCTAACTGGTAAAAAGGAGGAAGTACCTGAAGGTATGTATCCAGGAGATTATCTAATGAATTTAGGAAAAAAATTAGCAAAATCTCATAAAGATTATTTTATGGATGGTGATACTCGTCTAGAGCTAAAAAAAATAGCCATTAATGAAATGCTTAAGTTGATTAAAGCTGACCTTGAAAAATTGGGGGTGAAGCATGATGTTTTTACTTCAGAGCAAAAATTACATAATGATAAAAAAATAGATGAAGTAGTTGAATCTCTTAAAAAAATGGATTTAATTTATAAAGGCACTTTGCCTCCGCCGAAAGGAAAAATAGATGAAAATTGGCAAGAAAAAGAACAAATTTTATTTAAATCTTCGAATTATGGTGACGATCAAGACAGGCCGATCCAGAAATCTGATGGCTCATGGTCTTATTTAGCTGCAGATTTTGCATTAGCTAAAGACAAAATAGATCGTGGTTTTGAGTCTTTAGTTTATATACTCGGTGCGGATCATGGCGGTTACGTAAAAAGAATTAAAGCAGTAATTGCTGCTTTAAGTAATGAAAAAGTTGAGAGTAATGTTAAAATTAGCCAGCTAGTAAATTTTGTTAAAGATGGCAAGCCACTTAAAATGTCAAAAAGAAATGGCAATTTTATGACTGTAAGTGACGTAATTGCTGATGTTAATAAAGATATTATACGTTTTATCATGCTTACTCGCCGTAACGATATGAGTTTAGATTTTGATTTTGCGAAAGTAAAAGAGCAATCTAAGGATAACCCAGTATTTTATGTACAATATGCTCATGTTAGAACAGCTTCAATTTTAGCTAAGGCAAAGGAGACAAATAAAAAAGCCTATGATAAATTTATGGCGCAGGATTTTAAGCTTGGTTTATTAGATTCTGAAGAAGAAATACAGTTAATAAAAATACTTGCTTCTTGGCCAAAAATACTAGCTTCTGCAGCTGTTAGTTATGAGCCGCAAAAAATAGCTTATTATCTAATAGATGTAGCTTCAAGGTTTCATGCAATATGGAATTTAGGCAAGGAAGATAATAATTATCGCTTTAATATTGATGAAAAACCTGATTTGACAGCTTCAAGATTAGCATTTACTGCTGCAATTGGCAAAATATTACGTAGTGGTTTTGAAGTGATGGGCATAACACCACTTGAAAAAATGTAAATAACTAATAACTAACTAATTATCTAAAGTGCTGTAAAACTCGGTCATTTATGGCGGAGATATAAAGTCCATCCGTCAAAATTGCTCATAAACTTTGAGCAAGACAAATTTTTAT
>CAYGSI010000036.1:0-12000 GCA_964352655.1 uncultured Rickettsiaceae bacterium | reverse complement strand
TGCTATACTAGCTTAACCTATAGTTTAATTTTACACAAGTTTTTATACGTTACCATTAATGATTCTAAAACCTCAATCGATAGGTGATTTTAGAACATATTTCTACAGTTTAACGCAAAAATTGTAGGGTACTATGGACCTGACTGCATTAGCTTTAGCGGGTAAAGAGCTGATATAATAGCTGATCTCTTTAGTGGTTTTGTCGCCAATAATTCTAGTTGACTCAAGCATAATTATTGATTTCATACCTAGCCATTTATCTTTTTCATACATCCAGCTTGTTTCATCCATTGCTACACATTTTCAGATTTCTATTCTGCCATGACCTTTATCGACTTTCTCGCATTAATCAAATTTATAGCCTTCTAATAATTATCAGCAGTATCTCCTCTATCAGATATAACTTCTTCCTTTCTATTCTTGGGTCGGTTATTTCTTCAAAATAATCTAAAAATTTTAAATCTGCTTTTGACATAGTTAGCTCTCCTTATCTTTTGTAACTATGTTTATTAGCACTTTTAGCTTATTTTTACAATTTTAATGCGGTTGCCCTGGCCCTGCCACTTACTAAATTAGAAAAAACTTGCACAAATTGCTCTAAGAAGCTAGTCTAGCTTCGGGAAGTTTAATTGTAAAAAATAGGCAAAAATTATGTTAAAAATATCTTTTGAAAATAAAAATTTAAAAAATAATGAAGCAATTGCGATTTTAATTAATAAAAATTTGCAATTAGATCCCAAAGACTTAGAATTAGATAAAGAATATAATGGAATTATTACCAAAACTGTTGCAGATTCTAAATTATTTAAACCAAATTACGGTTTTGTTCAAGTTCTAACTGTCGCTAATAAGGAAGGTAGTTTGCGTCATTTAATCTTGGTATCTTCTGGAGATGAAAAAGAAATTACCGATTTTAAAATTGAGGAATTAGGTGGTAAAATTTATAATGCAGCTCTTGCATGTAGGGTCGATTCGCTCGGAGCTTTAGTTTCAAGTGATATAGGCAATATTAGCAAAGAAGAGATTGCCTCACTGCTTGGTAGCGGAGCAATGCTAGCCTCATATCGCTTTGATAAATACCACACTAAAAAAACTGCTGAAGAAAAATTTTTAACAACAGAATTTGATATTATTGTGGAAAATTCAGCCAGGGCTGAGGAATTATTTGCAGATAAAAAATCCGTAGCGTTAGGGGTGTTTTTTGCTCGCGATTGTGTCAGTGAGGTACCAAATATTTTATATCCAGAAAGTTATGCTGAAAAAATAATGGAAAAACTAGAGCCTATTGGCGTTGATGTAAGTATTTTAGGTGAAGCTCAGATGCGCCACCTTGGTATGGGCGCTCTCCTTGGTGTAGGTCAGGGTTCTGCAAATGAGTCAAAGCTTGTGGTAATGGAATATAAAGGTGCGGGCGATGATAGCAATCCTGTATGTCTAGTTGGTAAGGGGGTAACTTTTGATACTGGCGGGATATCATTAAAACCTCCAGCAAATATGCATGAAATGAAATATGATATGGGTGGTTCTGCTTCTGTAGTTGGCACGATGAAAGCTTTAGCTCTTAGAAATGCTAAAGTAAATGTGGTGGGCATTGTCGGACTTGTTGAAAATATGCCAGGTGGAAGCGCGCAAAGACCTGGTGATGTTGTAACAACCATGTCTGGACAAACCGTTGAAGTCTTAAATACTGATGCAGAAGGTAGGTTGGTGCTTGCTGATTGCATGACTTATCTGCAAGAAAATTTCCAACCAGCTTGCATTATTGATTTAGCAACTTTAACTGGCGCTATTTTAATTTCATTGGCTAATACTTATGCTGGATGTTTTGCTAATGATGATGAATTTGCTAATAAATTAATTGGATCTTCAATGAAGAGTAATGAAAAATTATGGCGTATGCCTTTGCACAAAGAATATGATGATATGCTTGATTCACCGGTTGCAGATATTGCTAATATTGGCTCTGAAAGGGGTGCTGGAAGTTCTACGGCAGCTCATTTTATTGGCCGTTTTATCAAAGAGGGTATAAAATGGGCTCATTTAGATATAGCGGGCCTTGCATGGGATAAAAAAGGTAAAAATTCTATAGTACCTAGAGGCGCTTCCGGTTTTGGCGTAAGGCTACTAAATCAGTTCATTAAAGACCATTATGAGTCAAAATAATAAGCCTCATATTTTTGTTATTGGTAACGAAAAAGGTGGAGCGGGTAAAACAACTTGCTCCATGCATTTAATTATTGGATTACTTGAAAGAGGTTATAAAGTTGCTAGCATTGATGTTGACGTACGCCAATCTTCATTAAGTAGTTATTTATATAATAGAGAGTTATATAATAAAAGTAATCCCGATAAACAAGTATTATCTCCTATACATTATCACCTTAATGAAATTAAAAATGTTGATATTCAAGAGAAAAATTTATTAGAGCAAAAAGAATTTGAATCAATATTGTCTGAAATTAATGATAAGATTGATTATATAGTAATAGATACACCAGGAAGCTATAGCAATTTATCAAGAATAGCTCATTCATATGCAGATATAATAATCACTCCTATCAATGATAGTTTTATTGATTTAGATGTACTTGCTAAAATTGATGGTAATAATTTGGAGATATCAAAACCATCTATATATAGCCAAATGATTTGGGAGCAAAAGCTAGAAAAAGCCTCGCGTGGTAAAGGAGCTTCTATTGAATGGTTTGTTTTACGTAACAGACTTACAAACTTGAATGCTCAAAATAAGCGAAATGTAAGCTATGCATTAACTAAATTGGCTAAACGTATTGGTTTTAAAGAAATTCCAGGATTTAGCGAAAGAGTAATTTTTAGAGAATTATTTTTACAAGGACTAACTTTACTTGATTTAACCAAAGCAAGTTATAACAAAAAATTAAGTATATCACACGTAGCAGCCAGACAAGAAATTAGGAATTTTCTAGATAATCTAATAAGTATTAGCAAATAGGATCTGGGATCCTAGGATCTAGTTTAACGTTAAAGCACCTCGAAAAAACAGAAACACATTATTTGATTTTAAAACAAAGAATTTAATGGCCCTGTTCTATTATTACTATCATCAATTCTTATTTAGCAATTCCTTTTATAAATAAAAAACTTGCCTTATAACTACTTAATCATACCACCAAAACCCTGATCAAAATAAAATCTTATTTCAGGAGAATATTTTAATTTCACTGCCTTAGTTACATAATCTCTAATCTTATAGCTAGAATTTTCTAACGCTTTTAGCAAATTATCGCTAGAAATATTTGTATTAAATGGTAAAAAATAACAATTTACTATTCTTAAATCCGGTGAAATATTAATTTTTGTAATAGTCAGCGGTGTTGAAAATAATACAGGATCAAGGCCTTTACCTTTACGAAGACAGTCATTAATAGCAATAAGCGCTAATTGTGAAACCTTTAATTGTCTTTGAGATTGCTCTCTTTCTCTAGTGCTCAGTTTAAATTTATTTGCTTTGGCACTAGCTGGGCTAGCTGTTTTATAAATTTTTCTGTTCTTCGACAATTTCAAATACCTCAACTAAATCACCAATTTTAATATCATCATAATTTTCAAAAGCAATCCCACACTCAAAACCTTCGCGCAGTTCTTGAACATCTTCCTTAAATCTTTTTAATGTTTTTAGGCGCCCCTCATGCATAACAATATTATCACGGATTAATCTTACTCCCGCACCACGTCTGATTATACCTTTAGTAACATAACTACCAGCAATTTTACCAATTTTTGTTATATTAAATACTTCACGTATTGCTACTGAACCTATATAATTTTCACGAATAATAGGTGATAACATACCACTCATAATAGATTTAATATCATCAACTAAATTATATATTATAGAATAATATCTAATGTCAATTTTGTTTTTTAAGGCGCTAGCAGCTGCAGCAGGGTTAGCCCTCACATTAAAACCTATTATTATAGCCCCAGAAGCTTCAGCTAACCTTACATCAGTCTCAGTAATGCCACCAACTGCATGATGCAATAAATTTAATTTCACCTCATCACTTTCAATTTTGTTTAAACTCCCTGCTATTGCTTCAATTGAACCATGAACATCACCTTTAATAATAAGCGGTAATTCTTTAATTTTACCTGCACCTGCAGCTTTTTTAAATAACTCTTCTAAAGTAGTTTTAGATGCTGTAATCTTACTTTCTTTTATTTTACGAGTTCGATAATTTGTTATATCCCTTGCTTGTTTCTCAGTAACTACAACATTAAAAATATCACCTGCTAAAGGTGCATAATCAAGTCCAAAAGTTTCAACTACAAAAGATGGCTTAGCTTCTTTTACAGTTTTACCTTTGTCATTTACCATTTTCTTGATACGACCATAACTAGTACCAGCTACAATCAAATCACTCATTTTTAATGTGCCTCTTTTCACTAACAAGCTGACTGCAACTCCTCGTCCCTTATCAACTCTTGACTCTATAACTACGCCAGAAGCAGCAGTGTCTGGGTTAGCTTTTAAATCTTCCATCTCAGCAACTAACAAAATAGCTTCTTCTAATTTATCTAAATTTTTTCTCTCCTTCGCTGAAACCTCAACTGTGATGATATCACCCCCTAGATCTTCAGGAATTAATTCATGTTGAAGTAACTCGTTTTTAACTTTACTAATGTCAGCATCTGGCTTATCAATTTTGTTAATAGCAACTATTATCGGAACAGAAGCTGCTTTGGCATGGTTTATAGCTTCAATAGTTTGAGTCTTAATACCATCATCGGCTGCAACAACTAAAATTACTATATCTGTGACTTTTGTACCGCGAGTTCTCATCTCAGTGAAAGCTTCATGCCCAGGCGTGTCGATAAACGTAATCATGCGATTATCAGACATAGTTACGCTATAAGCCCCAATATGTTGAGTAATACCTCCTGCTTCACCAGCTACGATATCAGTTGACTTTAACGCATCAAGCAACGAAGTTTTTCCATGATCAACATGTCCCATAACAGTAACTATTGGTGCTCGTGGCAACATATCTTCTGGTTTATCTTCTGCATTAATTAAAATATTTTCTACATCAGATTCTTGCACTCTCTTGGATGAATGACCAAAAGTTTCAACCAATAATTCAGCCGTATCAGCATCTATAGATTGATTGGCCGTAGCCATAACGCCTAACTTCATGAGCTCACGCACTACATCAATTACTCTTTCTGTCATCCTATTTGACAATTCAGATACAGTAATAACCTCAGGTATAATCACTTCTCTATACAGTTTTTCCTGTTTTTTTACTTCACCAGTTTCATTTTTACGCCTCTGCTTTGCCTTAGCCCTTTGGATTGACGCAAAACTTCTAGTTTTAACTGGTATTTCTCCAGTATCTTCACCAAGTATATTTAAAATATCAGATTTTTTGATTTTCCTTGGTTCAGTTATTTTAGATTTAGGAGAAACTTTAGTTTCGTTTTGTTTTTTCTCTTCAATATCTTCCTGATCAATATTTTGAAATTTACCAGGTTTTTCAAGAATATTACGTCTATTTTCAGCCTCCTTTGACTCTAATTTAGCGTCTGCTGATATTTTTGCTTTTTCTTGGGATGACTGATTAATTTTAGCAAGTTTTGATAATGTGCTAACATTTTTTTCATTTTCTGCATCATCTTTTTTTGCTTTTTCTAAAATAGATAATTTTCTGCTAATTTGTGAAGTTTCTTGTTCATCAACAATTTTTTTGTCATGGATATTCAAATCCACACAGGCAGCTTTGCCTCTTTTCACTTCCACAACGACAGTTGAACTAGAACAACCTGAAGGTTTAGCATTCATTTTGGTATAAGCAGACCTATTTAAAGTCAGTTTGCTTTTACCAAAAGTTAGCTTCTTTACTGTTTTTTTTTCTGTTTCTTTATCGTCAGCCATATTTCAAATTTAATCTTAAATATTGTTATGTAAAATCTATCTTTAATCTTACTTTTATTCCTTTTCTTCGTTTTTAGCAAACTCAATTAAAATGTTAATTTCTTCGTCAGCCATAATATCAGCAGGTACTATATCTCTAAATTCTTCCAAAGTCATCTCCCCTAAATCTTCAATGGTTTTTACACCATATTCAGCCAATTTTAATATATATTCTGGTGGAAGATCAAGTTTATCAAGCAATTCTTGTTCAACACCAAGTGTCTCAAGGCTCTCAATAATTTGTTCATTTTGGCTATTGATATAGTTAATAGCACGATTTTTTAATTCTTCAACCAGCTCACTATTAAAGCCTTCTATTGATTCAAGTGTGGAATCATCTGCAGTAGCAACATGCTCGATTGTATTAAACCCTTCTGCTGAAAGTAATTGCGCTATTATTTCTTCCACCTCTAAAGCTTCCATTAAAAGCGCAGTATTACTCGTAAATTCTTCATTTCGTCTCTTAGACTCTTGCTCTTCTGTCATCACATCTATGTTCCAATCAGTAATTTTTGAAGCTAAGCGAACATTTTGGCCTCTTCTGCCAATCGCAATGCTTAATTGATCCTCGGCAACAACTGTTTCTACCCTTCTTTTTTCTTCATCAAAAACAATTTTTGAAATTTCTGCTGGTGTCATTGCATTAATCACAAATTGAGCAATATTTTTATCCCATAATAACACATCAATTTTTTCACCAGAAAGTTCATTAGTAATGCCGCGCACTCTACTACCTCTAATACCAACACAAGACCCAACAGGATCAACGCTAACGTCAGGAGCGTATACAGCAATTTTTGCTTTAGAACCAGGCTCTCTAGCTATAGCTTTAATTTCAATTACATGATCATATATTTCTGGTACTTCCATCTCAAATAATTTTGCTAAAAATTGATTATCAGTTCTTGAGAGAAATATTTGTGCACCCTTAGTTTCATGCCTTACATCAATTACTAAAGCTTTTATTCTATCATTGATTTTAAAATTCTCGCCTCTAATTTGCTGATCTCTTTTGAGTACAGCTTCAGCTCTTCCCACATCAACAATGATATTACCAAAATCGATTCTTTTTACAACGCCATTTAAAATTTCGCCTTTGCGATCTTTATAGTCTTCATATTGACGTAAACGCTCAGCTTCTCCCACTTTTTGTACAATAACCTGCTTTGCTGTTTGTGCAGCAACCCTGCCAAGGTCAATAGGTGGAAGCCTATCTATTATTTCCTCACCAATTTTTGCATCTGGCTTTTGCGAAATGGCATCTGCAAGGCTAATCTCAGTAAAAATATTTTCAACTTTTTCAACTATTTGGAATAATCTATATAGCAAAATTTCACCAGTATTTTGGTTAATTTCTGCTTTAATGTTATTTTCATAACCATATTTTTTCCTTCCAGCTAATTGTACGGCTTGTTCCATTGCTTCTATTATTACTGCACGAGGAATATTTTTTTCCCGAGAAACAGCCTCTACAATTTGTAAAATCTCTGCACTACCAACGCTATTCATTGAAATAACTCTCCTTTTATCATTATTTTCCTCTTTTTTTGTTATTTTTAAGTAATTCTTGAAACATTTCATCCGTAAAGACTAAATTAGCAGATTTAATATTTTCATAATTAAAAACAAGTTCAACATTTTTTGATTTAATAGTTATTTTATTCTCTCGTACTTCAATAATTTTTCCTTTAAAATTAATATTGTTATTATGCGGCTCTTTCAATTTTAACTTAATATCCTTTCCCAAAAAACGTTCAAAATCTTGTAATTTTACTAAAGGTCTCTCTATTCCAGCAGATGAAATTTCTAAAAAATACTTATCTTTTATTATATCTTCCACATCTAAAATGGCTGAAATATTCTTACTTGCTTCACGGCAATCCTTAACACTTACCTGTTGACCATCTAAATGATCAATCAAAATTTCTAAAATTTTCCTGGCGCCACCTTGGAAAGTAACTCTTACAACGGAAACACCCAAACCATTTAATGTCGGCTCTATTAATTCTATAATTTTTTGTTCCATTAATGCAGATAGACCTTAATCTTAAAATTAATAAACGATAATAAAAAAGGCGGACAAAAGGCCCACCTCATCGCAATATCCAATCTAATATGTGACTATACAGCAACTTATACTCTCTTTCAAGAAAATTATTGCTTAAACTCAAATTCTAAGATGGTTAATAACATAATAACTATTTACAATCAAAAAAAATAGTCAACAGATTAAAACCTGTTTTACTAATAATCTTGCCTCTAATGTATTTTGAATATATAATTTACTAACGCTTAATTAACTTAAAAAATATTGACTTTAACTGTCGGATTTTCTTATGAAACAAGGTATAATTGAAACTATAGTTGGTTTATTTGTAATAGCTATTGCTGTTTGGTTTTTTATGTTTGCTTATAATAAAAGCAGTACATCGAAAGATATTGATGGTTATGATGTGCTAGCATCTTTTCAAAATATTAATGGTTTGGCAGAAGGCAGCGATGTAAAACTATCAGGCATTAAAGTTGGATATGTAAAATCTTTAGATTTAGAAAATGACACATATCTTGTGGTAACAAAATTACGCATTAAAAAATCAGTTAATATACCAACAGATTCTAGAGTAATTATATCTACTAATGGCTTGATTGGTGGAAAATATGTTAGAATAGATCCTGGTGCTAATGAAGATAATATCGAAAATGGTGGCAAAATTAAATTTACTCAATCTGCATTAAATATAGAAGATTTGATAGCTAAACTCATGTATTCTTTAACAAGCAAATAAAATGAACAAAGCTATTTTTTGGACTATTATTTTATTTTGTTTCGGTTATTTTATTTACCTTGTTTCTGATACACTGACTCCTTTCGTTGTTTCCTTTATTTTTGCTTATTTATTGCAGCCAGCTATAGATAATAATGCTAAAAGACTAAATATACCAAGAGCTTGGATAACAAGTACAATTTTCACCTGGTTTATAGGTTTAATTATCTTAGGGGCGACAATTTTATTACCTATTATTTATAACCAAATTTGGTCTTTTATTCACAAAATACCCAAATATAAAAAACATCTTGAAATTGGAGTTGAAAATTTAACTTCAAAATTTGACAATATAGATCCAGAGATTACTAATAAAATTACTGATGCTGTACAAAATGTTTTAAATAACATACTTTCTGTAGTAGCACTTGCTGCTAATAACCTATGGGGTTATACTTTAGCTACAATTAATTTCTTTACGATAATATTTTTAGTACCTATTATCTTATACTATTTTTTAAGAGATTGGCCGCAAATAATAGAGGAATTTGAAAAATTATTACCAATTAGAGGTAAAAGTAAAATTAGAGTAATTTTTACTGAAATTAATGAATTATTGTCAGCCTATATTAGAGGTCAGTTAAATATTTGTTTGATTTTAAGTATTTACTACGCTTTAGGCTTAACTTTTATAGGTGTAGAATTAGCATTATTACTTGGAATAATTACTGGCTTTATGATAATTATTCCATTTATTGGCGTTTTAATACCCTTTTGTTTAGCTATGCTAAGCTGTTATTTTTCCTATGGTTTAACCGAACCTTTATTATATGTAATAATTTTATTTACAGTTGGTTATTTGATTGAGTCATATATACTTACACCCAAAATTATAGGAGGAAGAATAGGTTTACACCCAGTATGGATAATATTTGCTGTTTTTGCTATAGGTAGTTTATTTGGTTTTGTTGGTATAATCTTTGCCATACCTATTGCTGGTATCATCAAGTTATTAACAATCCATTTAATTGACTTTTATAGGTCAAGTAAATTTTATAAAGAATAATCAATTTCAAATAAATATGACACAAAAAATTATTCAAAAATCAGCAAGCAATATAAATCAAGAAATAGCAAACCAAGATTTCTATATCATTTCCGCATATGCTTTTACTTTAATCATTATTATATCGCTTCTATTAAAGACTTTAATTGATAGTAAAAATATTAATAAGTAATATGCATTCATCTTGGCTAGAAAATTATAATTTACTCATTTTTGATCAAATTGACAGTACAAATAGTGAAGCTCTAAGAATTGCCAAATCGATTCCCGACTATGATTTTGTAATAATAGCGCGTAATCAACTTTCAGCTCGGGGTCAAAAAAAACAAAAATGGGTATCAATTACTGGCAATCTGCATTTAAGTATTTTACTGCAACCAAAAACTGATATTAAAAGATTAAAAGAGCTTTCGTTTTTAACAGCAATAATATTGCGAAAATCTGTTTTATCATTTTGCAATGAAAAAAATTCATTTAATAAAAGAATAAATTTAAAATGGCCAAATGACTTATTAATCGATGACAAAAAATTAGCGGGTATTTTACTTGAATCAATAAATATTGTTAATAAAATTTATGTTGTTGTCGGAATCGGCCTTAATACCCATTTTTTTCCACATTTAAAAGAACGCAAGACTACAAGCTTATTAAATGAGGGCATCGTGTTAGAGAATTCAGATGATTTTTTAAATGTATTTATGTCAAATTTTCATAATCATTATCTAGACTGGCAAAATCAGCAAGATTTTACTAACTTAAAAAATGAATGGCTTAAACATGCTTATAAATTAGGTCAAAAAATTACTGTAAAAAATGGTGATAAACTCTATACTGGCATTTTTTCCAGGATAGATAATGAAGGTTGTATTTGTATAAAACTTGATAATGGAAAAATTAAAAAATTTATGTCTATTGATGCGTTATATTAGTAATTATGAATAAACAGAGAAATTTAGCAACTAGTTGGTTTGAAGAATTAAGAAATAAAATTTGTAAATCTTATGAAAAAATAGAGCAAGATTTTGCAAAAAAACAAGGAATAACACCAGCTCACTTCAAAAAAAAATCATGGAACAGAGCAGATGGCGGCGGTGGTGTGATGTCAATAATGCATGGTAATATTTTTGAAAAAGTGGGCGTTAATATCTCCACAGTGTATGGTGAATTTTCTAAAGAATTTAGAAAAAAAATACCAGGAGCCACAGAAAATCCTGAATTTTTTGCTACAGGGATATCTTTAGTTGCTCATATGAAATCTCCGCTTGTGCCGGCAATGCATTTTAATACTAGATATATCGAAACAACTAAAAGCTGGTTTGGTGGTGGTGGTGATTTAACGCCAATTTATCCAGATGAGCAAGAAACAAAAATGTTTCACGATGCATTTAAATTTGTTTGCGACAAATATAATCCTGCATATTATCCAAAATTTAAAAAGGCTTGTGATGAATATTTTTTCTTAAAGCACAGAAATGAGCCAAGAGGCGTTGGTGGGATATTTTATGATTATTTAAACACTAATAATTTTCATCATGATTTTGCTTTTACTAAAGATGTAGGCTTAGCTATTTTAAATATTTATCCAAAAATTATTGGCAAAAAAATAGCTTTACCTTGGACTAAAGAGCAAAGAGAATATCAATTAGTTAAAAGGGGCAGATATGTTGAATTTAATTTATTATACGACCGTGGTACAACTTTTGGCCTTGCTACAGGAGGCAATGTTGAAGCTATTTTAATGTCAATGCCACCTGAAGTAAAATGGCCCTAAATATTTACCAATAATGTAACTTTAAAAGATTATTAACCAGCAAGGGTATGTTGCAAAACTTTAAGGTGGAGAATGATTTTTTGCAACATGCCTGGAACAAGGAACAAGTTGAAACATAAAGAAAGAAGAGCTCGTACAGCAAGAATCAGAGTTGAGTTTAAGACGTATTGGCTAAAAAAACTAGGTTATAGCTATAAAAAAAAGCCTTCACCTATGTGGAGGCTTGCGAGAAAACGTAATGCCCCCCAAAAATCTAAAAAACCAACAATCAAGCCATGTTTGAGCTTTTTTTGTATGAAGTCAGGAGAGCTTTGATTGAATCCGTTTTTAATGTACTAGAAAACTCTATGAATCTTGAACATTCCAGACATAGAAGCCCTGTTAATTTCGTGGTAACGTATAAAAACTTGTGTAAAATTAAACTATAGGTTAAGCTAGTATAGCA
>CAYGSI010000035.1:0-12346 GCA_964352655.1 uncultured Rickettsiaceae bacterium | reverse complement strand
ACATTTTTTCAAGCATCCTCTCCATTTTTTATTCAGAGAATTTAATCGCCCTGTAATTTAATGGCCCTGCTCATTGTTTCTATATTGATAATGTTGACTAATTTTATATTTTTTCGACAATATTAATATCAATAATTACCTATTTGATAAGAATGTACCTATTTTGATATGGATTCCTGCAGAATTGAGTCTTCTAAGAATCTCTTTGAGATAAAACTGTTACCTATGTAATCGGTATTTTCTGTTACCTATCTGATCGGTATATACCCTCCCTACAAAAATGGTAGCGAGGGAGGGACTCGAACCCCCGACCCACGGATTATGATTCCGTTGCTCTAACCAGCTGAGCTACCCCGCCAAAATAAATTTATTTCAATAATCTAAATTTAATAATATTTATCAAAATTATCAAATAATTACTACATACAAGACAGACGCTAACAACCCAATATTTTATCTAGAATATATAAACCCAGAACGTAAACAAATAAAAAATTGCCAAAAAACTAACGTTTAGAGAATTGAGTACTTTTACGCGCTTTACGCTTACCATATTTTTTACGCTCTACAACCCTTGAATCTCTTGTCAAGAAGCCATTTTTGCGCAAAATCGAGTGGAAATCTTCAGATAAACAATCCAAAGCTCTGGCGATCCCATGGACTATAGCACCAGCTTGACCAGTAGTACCACCACCTTTAGCAGTGCATACAACATCATACTGGCCTGTTGTTTTGGTATCAACAAAAGGCTGACAAATTTGAGTTTTATAAGTGTCACGTGGGAAATATTCATGCAGCTCTTTTTTATTAATGATGATGCTTCCCTTTCCTGGTTTTAACCAAACTCTCGCCACTGCATCTTTTCTTCTGCCAGTACCATAAGCTCCATTAGCTACAAGTTTCTTACCTTTATGAAATTTTGGGTTTTTGTGTTCAGGAACTGCTACGTCTTTTTTTGCTACTGCTAAATTTTTTCCTAAATCTTTAAGCGCTGTTACTTCCATAATTAATTACTTTTTTTGTTTTTTGAATTTTTACCCGCAATATCTAGTAATTTTGGTTTTTGCCCCTCATGAGGATGCTTATCATCAGCATAAACATACAGGTTACTTATTTGCTTAGCGCCTAAAATATTTCTGCTAATCATTCTTGTTATAGCCATTTTTAAAACACGCTCAGGATGCTTGCCTAATAAAACCTTACCAGCAGTAGTCTCTTTAATTCCACCAGGGAATCCCGTATGGCGATAATATAGTTTGCCATCTTTAGGATCAGCCTTCTTGCCTGATAAATAAACATCTTTTGCATTAATCACTATTACATTATCACCACAATCCATATGTGGAGTAAACATTGGTTTATGTTTACCACGTAGCAACAAAGCAACTTGACTTGCGAGGCGCCCAAGAACCAAATCTTTGGCATCTATAACCCACCATTCTTTTTGGATCTCTGATGGTCTTGCTGAATAAGTTTTCACGTTGCGTAATCTCTAATTTAGTTGTATAATTTTATCCATGGAAAATAGCATCTTCTACTACATAATGTCAAGGGGATTTTTTATATTATTGGGAATATACTCTGAGTTTTTACTTGTTTTTCATAAATAAATTTAAAAATTTTAACTACAAATATCCAATATCTGCAACTTAAATTATGACATATAATATCCAAAAGATAAAAAAAAATAATAAAATAGTAAAATATTTGTTTTTGTCTATAAGTATTATAACTATTTTTTTCTTGATAGCTTTATTTGCAGTAACAAAATTATCAAGACAAAATAATAAAATAAATTTTATTAAAAAATATAAATTACAAAAAGAGGTTACTTTAAGGATAAATTCTCCAATATTTGAGGGTATAAATAACAATAATTTACCTTATAAAATTAGAGCAAAAAATGTGAATAAAAATAATGATGATATGTATAATTTGAATTTTGTTGATGCAGATTACAAATTAGACGAAGGTGATTTAAAAATTATTGCAGAATCTGCTACACTTGACGATGCAACTAGGCAATTTATTTTGTATAAAAATGTTCAAATAAAATTTAATGAATTAACTTTAAACTCTGATAAAGTAAATTTTTATTTGAATTTGAATAAAGCTTATAGTAATTCCCCCGTGGAAGTGAATTTTAAGAATTCAAAAATTAAAGCTTCAACTTTTAAAACCGAAAATGAAAGCAAAATAATCCATTTTGAAGGTAATGTAATTTCAATATTTAGTGATGATGATTTTTAAAATATTATTTTTTTTGGTAATTTCTTTTTATTCAACAGTTTTTGCTGAATTACAAATCACTTCTGATAGTTTAACTATAAATAGTAATTTACTTTCAGCCAATTTTAAGGGGTCTGTAACCGTAATATTTAAAGATATGATAATTAAAGCAAATAATTTAAAAATATTTTATAATGACCCAAACAATAAAAAAACTATTTCTAAGATTGAAATTCCTGGTAGATTAAAGGCCATAAAAAAATGTACAAATGAAGTTATCGTAGCCAATCATGGTGAATATATTACAGGACTACAACAACTTATACTTACAGGGGATGTCGCCATAGAAAGAGATGGTCGTGTAATCGTTACTAATAAAATGATTTATCTTACAACTTACAAAACACACTCAAACGAATTAGATAAGTAATTATGAAAAATAAATTATCGCTCCAAAATATCTCGAAATCATATGGCAATAAACCAATTTTAAAAGACGTATCACTTAGCATATCTCAAGGAGAAATTGTTGGCCTTTTTGGACCAAATGGCGCGGGAAAAACTACGTTATTTAGTATAATAATTGGTTTAATTAAAAGAGATTTTGGCTTTTTAACACTCGCAAATCAAGATATTACCACTTTACCAATATATATGAGGGCAAGACTGGGAATTACATATCTACCACAAGAGCAATCTATTTTTCGTGGCATGACAGTAATTGATAATATTAAAGCAATCCTTGAAATAAAAATGCATAACAATGTACAAATTGAACAAAAAGCAATTGAATTACTTGATGAATTTTCAATAACTCATCTAAAATACAAATCAGCAACAACGCTTTCAGGTGGTGAAAGAAGGCGTCTTGAAATTGCAAGGACTTTAGCATCTGACCCTAAATTTATCTTGCTTGATGAGCCATTAGCAGGGATTGACCCCTTGGTAGTAGGAGATATCAAAAAATTAGTGCTACATTTAAAAACTCGCAATATAGGTGTACTAATTACTGACCATAACGTTCGTGATACTATGGATATAGTAGATCGAGCATACATAATGTATGATGGAAAGGTGCTAATTGAAGGAACGCCTCAAACGATAATAGCTAATTCTGACGTTAAAAAATTATATCTTGGCCATACATTCGACAATTAAGGCAGGGTTAATGATCTTTATCTAAAATTAATTGGTATTAGTTTGCAACTATAGTTTTTTTTTAATATTTTTTTACTTAATTACTTTGGTAAAATCTATGATCTGTTGAAATACTCTGATATCATTGATGTGAGAGAATAAATATTACTTATCTTATTTACTGATGATTCAAAATAAACATGTAGTTAGACTTTCTTTTATAGGTCTATTTATAAATATTATAGCCAATCTTCTTATATATCGTTATTTCATGATTGAAGAAGTTGTGATGCGACAAATATCAGATCAAAATGTTCAGCTGGCCAAACTTTATAAAGATAAGATTTGGTATCCTTACAAGGAATCTACCATTTTATTAAAAAAATCAAATTTAGAATCTTTGATAAATGACCAAAATTTCATTAATTTTATTAAAAAATCATCAAAATTTTTTAAAGAAACAGATAATCAAATATCATTATATGATGGAAATGGTAAAAAATTTATAGAAAGTAATGATAATAGCATTATAGATATTGAGTATAATAGTAGTAATTCTTTATATAATAAGCTAATTCTTTCTTTGGATCGATATTTTTTATCTTCATATTTTATTGAAACCCCCTTACAGTTCACCTTGAAGGGACAAACTCAACATTTCTTAATCTCCAGAGCTATATTAACTGACAAAGATAATATACAATCAGAAAAATCACTGATTATAAGTTATATACCAATAATTGATAGCTCTAATGGAAATTTTAATATCGAGGGTATTATTAAAATTACTACTGATGTTACCGCGCAATGGGATAATATTGCCTATCTTGAAAAAAGTATGATTTTCTCTTTCTTTGGTGTGTTTTTAATATTTTTTATTATTATTATGTATAATACTCATCATGCTCAAAGAATAATTAACAAACAATTTGAAAGTAACAGAGAGCTAAAAGAGGCAAAAATTAAAGCAGAAACTGATAATTCAGCTAAAACAGAATTTTTAGCCAATATAAGTCATGAATTAAGAACGCCACTTAATGCAATAATTGGCTTTTCAGAAATTATTTTATCTGAGAATAATGATAATTTAAAAAATAAACAACATCACGGCTATATTTCAGATATTAATAATTCTGGCAAACATTTATTAAGTGTTATTAATGATATTCTTGACTTTTCTAAAGCATCAACCGAAAAATTACAGGTTGAATCAATAGAGCTTGATCTAAACAAACTTGCAGCTTCAAGTATGAGATTTGTTAAACCACGAGCAGATAGTGCAAATGTTAAGTTAATTGAAAAATTACCGAAAGAGCATATAGTAATTAAGGCTGATCCTAAAAGGTTAAAACAAGCATTATTAAATCTTTTATCTAATTCAGTGAAATTTACTCCATCAGATGGTTCAGTAACTATATCTATTAAGAAAAATGAGTTGAAAAAAATAGTATATGTAAAAGTTACAGATACTGGAATTGGCATGAGTGACAAGGAGATCCCCAAAGCGCTATCCTCTTTTGGACAGGTAGATAACAAATTAAGCAGAAAATATGAAGGAACTGGCCTTGGTCTACCACTAACTAAAAAATTAGTTGAATTAATGGATGGAAA
Organism: uncultured Rickettsiaceae bacterium; assembly: GCA_964352655.1. GTDB lineage: Bacteria > Pseudomonadota > Alphaproteobacteria > Rickettsiales > Rickettsiaceae > Megaera. The sequence continues at coordinate 7,369 of CAYGSI010000035.1, read as the reverse complement.
ATTTGAAATTCAAAGTGAACCTGGTAAGGGCACAGAAGTTACTTTGACTTTTTCATATAGTGAAATAGTTTGGTAATTACAACACAGAGAAAGAGATTAAAACAAGCGGTTAAATATAGCTTAACATAATGTAGATTATGGACTTATAATTGCGTAGTTTTAAATTTAACTATTTACAGGAAATAAATATGCTTTTTACAAAAAAATCAAAAATATTGTTTATTTTAACCATTTTGATCATTGGCCTTGTTGCTTGTAATGAAGTGCTAAATGACGAAAATCGCGATAAAATAATTGCTGAATATATGGATTTTCAAAAAGAAATGGGGAAAATTGATAATGATGAATGTTTAGTATCAGTCCCTGATATATTTACTGATGATGTAGTGAAAATAACGGATGGCCAAAAGATCGCTAAGGGGCTCAAAAATTTAGAACAACACTGCATGGAGTTAAGATCCAAATATAAATCCTGGTATATTGGTGTAAAAAGTGAAATTATTTCAAGTGATAATAATTCTGCTACTATTAGATATCAAATTACAACTGATGAAGTGGGTATTTTTGAAGTAGTTGCCTTTTTAAAATTTTCTAAAGATCATAGAATTAAGGAAATTAATGAATTTTACTATCGCATAGAAATATTAAGAGCAGAAGATTAACTCTAACAAACTGTGTAACCTTAGCTTTTTGCTAAATATAGACAATTTTGCGTATTCTTTTTAGTGTGCTCGTCTTAATTTTTTTACTAAAACACAATATATAGACAAAATTAATAAAATAATATAGATTGAGCCTAATTAGGAAAATCAATTATTTTTCAAAAGCGTCCTGTGATTGTGTGGCGTTTATGCTTTTAATAAATACGAGCTCAGGTTACATGATAGATATAATAATTGTAGTTTCTTACTTGTTTCTATTACTTTCAGTTGGAATTTATAATCGCGCTAAGAAAGGTAATTTTAAAAATTTTGCCACCATAAGCGATAAAGGCGTTACGAATAATAAATTACTTCTAGTTGGGACCATTTTTGTATCTTCCATAGGCGGGGGAGCTGCCTTTGGTATTTCAGAAAAAACCTTCTCTGGTAGCATAGCTTATACTTATGCTTTATTTATGGTAATACCTATAGATCTTTTTATTGCTAAATACATTATTCCAAGACTTGTAAAAAAACATTATGGTACGCAAACTATCGGGGATATAATGTTTTACTATTATGGCGCAGCTGGAAGGACATTAGGTGGTTTTGCTTCCCTTGTTGTCTGCATTGGTTTGGTTGCAGCTCAAATTAGCGTCAGTGGTAGAATATTCCAATATATTTTACAGCTAGATTATATTGAAGGTGTAATGATTAGCTATGGGGTGGTGATAATTTACACTACTATTGGCGGCCTAAGATCAGTATTATTTACAAATCAGATACAATTTTTGACAATATTAATCACTATACCCATTATTTCTGTTGTCGGTATATATCAAATTGGGTTTGAAATTTTTACCTCTAATATACCCTCTGAAGGAGTTATCCTTGTTGAAAATCCTAAGCTGATACAGTCTACTCTTATGGCTTTCCTTGGTTTTTCGGTAATGAATTTATTTCCTACATTTATTCAAAGGGCATTAATTAATCAAGATACCGAGAAAACAAAAAAAGCTATTTATATAAAATCAGTTATTTATGCAATTTTTTTGATATTTATCACTATAAATGGATTGCTTGCTTATATGCTATATCCTGATGTTAGCGCTTGCCTTGCCTTGCCGTATTTAATAGACCATATAATACCTGTAGGCCTACAAGGGCTTGTTGTTTCTGGTTTTCTTGCCTCTGTTATGTCTACTGCGGACTCTGACCTAAATGTGACATCTATTACTATAGTTAAAGATTTTTTAAAACCAATATTCAAATTATCTAATGAACATAACATGTTAATTTTTGCTAGATTTGCTAATATTATCATAGGTAGTTTATCTATTTTTATGGCTTTATGTTTTAATAATATTGTAGATTTGGTAATATTTATTTCTGGCTTTTGGGGGCCAATAATCTTGATACCTTTAGTATTTGGACTTTATGATATAACTATCTCAAAAATTGGCATGATTTTGAGTTCATTTCTTGGGATGATAAGTTTTATTGCCTGGGAATGTTTTACGGTAGATAGCTCCACAAATTTGAAAGGCGTATTTGTTGGTACAATGGTAAATCTATCGATATTCATGATTTTTTGGTTAAAAATGAAAAGCTCTAAAAATGCCATTTGATAAATATTTTTTACAATAATTGCAGCTAATTTATGAAATTTTATAATAATCAATTGCCAAATTTAGTAACAAAAATCGCAAATGGAGATATTAAAGCTTTGATGCTTTATGGACCTAATAGGGGTTTTATTTCAGCAATTATTAATCAATTAGTTAATAAACTTAACCTGTTAGTTTTTGAAGCTACTGAAAAAGATATAACAGCAAGAAATTTACAGATTCTAGCTAATAGCAAAAATTTTTTTCAACAAAGAGAATTATTAAAAATTGACTATAAAAGCTCAGCTTTCAATAAAGATTTAAAAGAATTTTTTAGTAAGGCTGAATTTACAAATGTTCTTTGTTTTGTATGTGGTGAATCAATGCCATCTTCTGGTATTAGAAAATTTTTTGAAACCGAAAAAAATTTAGCTATCTTATCATGCTATTATAATGATGAAAAAACTATTAATCAAATTGCTTTATCAATAGCAGCAAGACATAAAAAAAACATTGATCAAGATGCTTTATTTTATATAAGAGATCAGTTAAAAGGAGATAATCAGCTGATTAAAAATGAATTGGAGAAATTAATATACTATGCTGGTGATAATGCTCAAATTTCTTACGATGATGCTGTTTCTGTAATTAGTAAAGATTTATCAGCAAATGGAGACGAAATGTGCACATATTTTGCAACGCAAAGAGCAGAGCTGTTCTTGGAAGAAGTAACTAAGTTAAAAAATCAAAACATAAATGAAATTTTAATGATTAGAGCGTTAATCAGATATTATATAAATTTATTTATTGTGGTAAAAAAACTTGAAGATGGACAGCTTATTGATCAATCTATAAAAGCTCTTTCTCCACCAATATTTTTTAAATATGTTGCAGATTTTAAAAACGTTGCTCAAAAGCTTTCTTCTTCAGATGTATTACGAATACTTAACCTTTTGCAACAAAGTGAGGTCAGCTTCAAAAAAAATGCTAATAATTTTGATTTTTTTAATGAATTATATTTACCCGCATATGGAGAATTATTTTCATAATGGCAAAAAAAATACTATTAACCAGGTCCTTAGATGATAATAAGATTTTACAGAATATTCTTGCATCAAAAAAATGGGATTGTATAAATTTCCCCTTATTTAAATCAGTAAATTTATTTAAGGAAGTTATTGTCCCTAAAAAATATAGTGACATAATAATTACTAGCAAAAGAGCTGCCAAATTGCTTATAGAGAATAACGGTCAAACAAAAAATGCCTGGGTTGTAGGTAAAATAAGTAGTGATATATTAAAAGCAAAAAATTATAATATAAAATATATGGCTAAATCAGCGATCGAGTTAAAAACTAATTTACCATCTAAAATCTACGATAGGCTAATTTATTTTTCTGGAAATATTATCACTATTGAAATGCCATCACCTATCGATAAAATTATTGTTTATGAAATTAAATATAAAGAGAAATTAACAGAAAATGATATAAATATTCTTACAAAAGGAGTAGAATATGTTTTGCTATATTCAGAAAATTGTGCAAAAACCTTATTAACATTAATAATTAAAAAGAATTTGTTGAAATCTCTAGAACATGCTACATTTATTGTTATAAGCTCTAAAGTAGCTGCTGTGATGTCAGAATATTTTAAAAATGTCATTATATGTAATGGAGCCTCAGAAATATTAGATAAATTAACTATTTATGAAAGAACAAAATAAAACAACATTAAAAGAACAAAAATTGCAAAAGAAAAATAATAACGGCGCTAAATTAGTGTTATTTATTATCTGTATTATTTTAGTGGCTGGTTATTTTAGCTTAAACGATTTGATAGATTTACAAAAGCTATTTGTAAATGATAATATTGAGGAGTCACAACCTAAAAATATCGATATTGTTAAAGAAGATAATATAGAAAAAGCTCCTTCAGAAGATAATTTAGAAAATCATACATTAGTTGGTATTGAAACATTTGCTCCAGTTGAAGCTATTGAGAGATTTCCACAAAATATAGTCGAAGATTTAAGCCCATATAATGGCACAGAATTTATAGATGCTAATAATTGGTTGAATCATGAAGATTTGATGAAAAAAATCGATAATTATCGTATTTTTCTTGCTAATGCAAATGAGCTTATGCATAAATTCTCTGAAGATATTGAATATTCAAAAAATTTGATAGCATTTTTGGATTTTGATTTTCCAAAAGAAGTGCAAGAAATTATTTTTATGCTTCAGGAATATAATAAAATGTTACAAAATTGTGGTGCAAAAACAGAAAAAGTTTTTATTTTTAATACAGATATTTTTGATAAATTCCTAAAAATTGATAAAGTAACTGACCAAGCAAAAAAAATGCTAGCGTTAAAAAAGGAAATAGAAGATAAAAAAACTATCTTTGATGGTTATATTTTTTCTTCTACAGTGCAAGAGTCATTTTTAAAATAATGAGTAAGTTATAATAATAAATTAATTCAAAGTTAAAATATGCTTAAATTTTTAGTTTTATGTACAGTTTTTTTTCTTCTTTATCTTGGCTTTAACAGCATAAGTGAGTTTGATTCTCTAATTAATTTTTCAGTTTGGAATTATCAGATTGAAACTACAATTTTTACTTTTGGATTAATATTCTTAGTAGTACAAATAGCATTAATGCTGATACTTAAAACAATATTTGTGATATTTAATATACCATCAATAATCAAAGAAAGTTGGTATAAAAAGAAGCTAATAAAAATTAATGAAAAATTAGTTACAATTATCGCTGAGCTATTAATGGATAATAAAATTAAATCTTTAGATTTAACAAAAAAACTCATTTCTGAGCTTAACCAGAAAACCAAGGAATTGTCGTATCTTGTTGCAAATGAAATGGAAGAAAATTTTGATTTGAAAATCCAACATTTACGTAAATTACTTGATAAGAAAGATTATAGTTTTTATGCAGCTAAAAAATTAGCTAATATATTTTTTGCCAACAAACATTATAGAGAAGCTGAAGATTACGCCACAAAAGCCTTTAATGAAAAAGGTAGCGATACTGATTTAATGATTTTATTAATTAAAATTTATGCAAAACTTGAGACTTGGCCTAAAATGTTTTTTGTTATTTCCAAATTACAACGAGCTGACATAAAATTATTTGATAATTATAAAGAAGAAATATCAGAATATTATTATCTAGCGGCAAAAGAAGAACTTAGCAAAGGCAATGACTCGGAAGCTATTAATTTATTAGAATCGGCACTAGAATTAAATCCTAGCTCTCTTAATGCGCTCACTTTATTTACTGAACTTAATGTAAATATGAATAATTCTGTCTTAATTTCTAAAGTTTTAAAATCAGCTTTTTCTATCAAACCTAATTTTGAGATTGCTCAAATTTATGCTGATTCCTCAAAAAATTCACCAAACGTAATTTATGCAACTTTGGCTAGCCTTGCAAATCCAGAAAAAAACAAGGGGTTGTTTTTGGCAATAGCTGCGTATCTTGGCCTGCAAGATAAATTTGATGATATCAAAAATAAAAAAGTTTCCGCCAGGCAGGCTCAGAAAAAATGACTATATCGCTTGATAAAAAGCAATTATCTTTCTTAAATCAATTTAAAATTCTAGCACAAAAACTTGAAAAAAAGGGTTTTTTAGACCAGATTTTTCAAAAATTTTCTAATAGTAATAAAGCCAAAGGGGTCTATCTATATGGATCTGTCGGCCGTGGCAAAACTATGCTAATGAAAATATTTTATGATATGATCAATATACCTAAGGAAATTGTGCATTTTCAAAATTTTATGCATAATCTACACAAAAAGATACATAAAATTCAAAATCAAAAAAATACAGATCAAATTATACAAAATATAGCTAAGGATCTCAGCTTAAAAGTAAAAATTTTATTCATAGATGAGTTCGAAGTAAAAGATATAACCGACGCCATGATAGTAATGCGTTTATTTGATGCTTTAACTAAGTTTGATATTTTTATTTTTGTGACCACAAATAACAAACCCTCAGATTTATATAAAGATGGTCTGCAAAGATCATCGTTTATACCTTTTATAAAAGATATAGAAGATAATTTTATGGTATTAAATTTGGATGGTATAAAAGATTATCGTTTTGAAAATGCCAATTCTTTTTCACAAAAAATTTTCTTTCCACTAAATAACACAAATAAACAAAAAATTGCTAAAATAAAATCTAAATTATGCAATGAAGATGAAATGCATCCCGGAGAAATAGCAATATTTGGACGTAAAATTACTTTTCCTCATACTCATCAGAATATTTTATTTACTAATTTTAAGGAATTATTTGAACAAAATTTTAGTTATGCTGATTACGTCAATTTATGTCAAAAATTTGAAATAATTATAGTTGAAGATATCAGAATTATATCTGAAAATGAAACAGATATAATAATAAGATTTATTAACTTTATTGATAATGTTTATTTTTACAAAATACTCTTATTTGCAACTTTAGAAGAACCTCCTCATCTTATTTATAGGGCGGGAAAAAGATTGTCTGAATATCAAAGAACTATCTCACGTTTACAGGAATTATCATGAAAATTAATATTATCTCTGTTGGCAAATTAGCAAAAAATTATAGAACAATATTTAACCATTATTTACAAATGATGAAATGGAAAATAAATGAAAAGGAACTAATATATAATAAAAAAATAAGTGAAAACCAGATTAAATCATATGAAGCTAAAATAATTTCGGCACAATTAAAACCATCTTCATTTATAATTATTTTTGATATAACTGGAAAATCAATTGATAGCGAGGAATATAGCAAGCTATTTGCAAAGCAAATGATGCTAGGCAAAAATATCGATATTGTAATTGGCGGAGCTTTTGGTTTAGACTTGCAGCTAATAAAACAAGCTGATATAGTTTTGAGCCTCTCTAAAATGACTTTTCCACATCAGCTTGCAAAGATCATAATAATTGAACAAATATACAGAGCACAAACAATGCTAGATAAACACCCTTACCACAAATAATAATACCGGTAACGTATAATTAATTGTGTAAAACGTAATTTGGGAGTATTCAAATAACTGTGTAAATTAAATTGTGCTCGTAAGTAGCCTGTGTTT
>CAYGSI010000034.1:0-12654 GCA_964352655.1 uncultured Rickettsiaceae bacterium | reverse complement strand
CTTTAGCAATTCTAATAATGATCCCGGCTCATATATTTTAATTTTATATTCTTCAATCTCAGTCTGAATCACTTGGTTTTTATCAATCAGTTCATACTTAGCTACAGAAGAGCAGATATCACCATCAATCGAAGCACAAGAAGATAGCAGTATCATTTTGTCATCTGGACGCAGCCACTTAGAGCCACGCCATACACCTAGTTCTGGTACTGCATTTTTTGTTTCTGCTTCAAAAACAAGAATGCCGCTATCATCTAAATGGTTATAAAATGATTTTAAAGTTTTCGATATTTCATCAGCATCAGTTATCAATCCAAAGGAACCGCTTGGAATAAATATAAGCGAATAAAGATTATTATCTGGTATTTCACTTGCTACAGATTTCCAAATGTTTACTTTTAGAGACATTTGTTCTGCTTTACTCCTAAGGACATCTAGCATGTGCTCACTTGCGTCTGGCCTTCAATTTTATATCCATCTTTTGCTAGAGGCAGTAAGAAGCGACCAGTGCCACACATTGGCTCTAAGATAGCGCCACTCGTTTCATCTGCATAACTTTTGTAAAAAGCAAGAGCATCTTCTGGTGCGGTCGGTTTGCTTATCTCGTAAACTTGAGTACACAAGTCAAGGTAAGTATTTAATTCAGTCATACGCGGCTCTCCACATACTTTGCAAGTTTTTTGCAAAAATCTCTTGCATAATTTATTGATGTCCATGCGGTTGGTTTAACACTAATATTGAATATTAAGTTTTTCACTTTTAAAATTATTGAGTGACAACCATTATCATTATGTTTTGACCATGCATGATAAATCTTGAAGTTTTCAGACAGACTAGTTTCCACAAAATTACATTCCTGATCTGAAACAATAGCGGGATAGACAATAGAATTAGTATTTGTTTCCTCTGTTGCCATAATTCTTATATAGCAACCATCATGTGTTGTATGTTCAAAATAATATTCAGTTTCGTCAATCTCATCAGGAGAAGCACCAAAATTAAAAACACTATTCAGCTTGTAATTTTCAATACTAAAATCTGCAAGCTTAGGCGCTACTAAATTTTCTGGCAATTTAGATGCAGAATAAAAATATCCCTTTTGTTCTACTTTGCGTAAATGCTTGATATAACCTGTGGGAACAGATATGGTTTCAGAATTATATTTGTGAGTGTGGGATAAGTCAGCCAAACTGGTGTTTAAAATTTCTTCTTTTTGCTTTTTAGAAACAGGAGCAAGAGATGCAATGATCCTCTTTACTTCATCAACTATAAAATCACCATCCAGTATCGTTAGCTCAACTTGAGTTCGATACATATTAATAGTAGCGGCAGGCTTTCTCCGATAGTCTAGACCATACCACATATAATTATTGCCTAATAAAATTGCTTCTGGTAGCGGGGTGTCTTCTTTGCTAGATATTTTTGAATTTCGCCATAAACATGGATGATCATATGCAGGTGGTGCCCAATCATATAAAAATTGTTTAATAGAAAAAGTTGTTTTATTGTTGCGCAGTTCTGATCTATGACACGCACGCACATCTAAAGAGGCAGTTCGCATTTGGTTTTTCACTGTGGCAAAATCGCTTCCTGCCAAGTCTGGTTTTAGTAGAACAAAATTGCAATATGGCAAAGATTCTTCTAAAGCCAAATCAAGTAATGTGCTTTTATCTCTACTCATAGAGGTGGCCCCCATCGTTTGGACAGGATCGCAGCATAATTAAGGTATAATCTGCTATTATAAATAGTAAAAATATTTACGCTGCTATCTGACTATAAACTTCCTGTGGGGTTTGTCCATCAAAAGTCGAATGAGGACGCTCCGTATTATAAAATATGAACCAGTCTTTTAATGCTTTTTTCAACGTCGAACCAGTTTCATACGCATACAAAAACACGCATTCGTACTTCAATGAGCGCCAAAGTCGTTCGATAAAAACATTATCCATCCAGCGCCCTTTGCCATCCATGGAGATCTTAATATTGTTCGTTTTTAGTACATTGATCCATTCCATGCTGGTAAATTGGCTACCCTGATCCGTATTAAAGGTCTCTGGAGCCCCATATTTTTCTAAGGCTTCTTCCTTCCAGTGCTTCAATGCAGAACTGAGTGTCCATACTATTTGATAATCGCCAAGAAAGAACCTTTCTGCTATGCCAATCCATGATAGCAACCAAATACATAAAACCCCTGGGCATTGCTATATAGGTTATGTCCGTGCACCAAACCTGATTGGATTTGTTGATATCTAGATTATTCAGAAGGTACGGATAAATCTTATGCCCAGGATGCGGCTTGCTTGTATTAGGTTTTTGATAAATCGTAGAGACCTCCATCTTTTGCATCAAACGACGAATGCGTTTGCGTGAGACGCAGTAACCTTGCCTCTTTAGATGACGTGTCATTTGTCTAGAACCATAAAATGGGGTATCCAATATTTGCCGGTCAATAAGTGCCATAAGACGCAAGTTTAGATCGCTCTCTCCAGTTGGAATATAATAGTAGTTAGACCTGCTGATCGAAACCAACTGACATTGCTGCGCAATACTGAGCCCAGAATAGCCAGGGTCAATCATTATTTGCCTTCGATCCTTGCTTACCGACCGAAGGCTCGTGATAAAAAATCCTTCTCCACAAGTAGCTGCCCAATCTTCGCGTGCAGCTCTTTGACTTCTTTTTGATGCTTTGCTTCATCGTTGATAGGTGCTCCAGAGAATGCTCCTTGCATGCCATCAATTGCCTGCTTCTTCCATGCAGCTACTTGGCTTTGGTGCACTTCATGCTTTGAAGCTAGTTCTGTTAAGGTCAATTCTCCTCGAATAGCTTCCAAAGCCACTTTCGATTTAAATTTACTGCTAAAATTACGACGTTTCTTGCTCATGATATTCCTCTTGCTTGTTACACAAATTATACCTTAACACACTGTCCTAATTTTGGGGTCCACCTCTCATAACAGTTTCCTCTCATATTATTAAAGCCACCCGGATTTGGATTATTTTCTATGAAAGTGATTATTTCTTTAGCGACATCAAATACTGATGCATTACTTGTATCAACTATTAAATCATATTCTCGCATGCCAGTATGTACTCTATCAAATTGATCGTTAGATAAACCAAGCGCTCTGTCTCGGCGTAAATACTCACGTTCTTGCATAATAGCCAAATCGCATTTAACACCAATAAAGTAAACAGTATGGTCGGCTAATTTATCTACATATGATTTTAGCTGCTGATCATTAAATAAAACTTCATCTATGATAAGGTTATTGCCCCTACAGCCAAGCATATGCGCAAAATCAGCCATTGCACCAAATAATTTATCTCCAGTTGGTTTTGATTTAACCGACATGAGAGGCCCACGCTCATTCTCTCCAGGTACAAAATCAAAATATTCACCATCTTTACGTGCGCTCGGATATGGCGTCATTTCGATAAATGTATCAACACCAAAGGTAAGCCACTGCTGCTTGCTTAAATACTGTATGCTTCTTGCGATCGAGGTTTTACCGCTAGAACCAGCGCCATTTAATAAAATTATCTTACTCATTTATTACCTCGGCTCATAAATAACCTTGTGATATTCATCTTCACTCTTAGACATTAACAATAATTTTCCTGTATTGACTCAAACACAACTAATCGTCACCTAACGCTTCAATATCCAAATTGCAAATAGCTGGTAATTTAGCATTAATTTTTTCTATGTCCCAGTCCCACCAAGCAATCTCCAAAAGGCGAGAAATATTCTTTTGATCAAAACGCATTTTAACAATTTTGGCTGGATTGCCGCAGGCTATAGCGTAATCAGGCACATCCTTTACAACAAAGCTATTCGCGCCAATGATCGCACCATTCCCAATTGTCACGCCATTTCTCACCATACTATTGTAACCAAACCAGACATCATTTTTTACGATAATGTCTCCCTTAATGGGGAGTTGATTCACATCATACAAACTTTCCCAACCATTTTTAAAAATTGGAAAAGGATAGGTGCTAATAGCATCGAGTTTGTGATCACCTGTCATGATAAATTTAGTTTCAGCAGCAATTGCACAAAACTTTCCAAAAACAAGTTTTACCCTGTCGGGTTGATAATTATACAACACATTATTTTCTTCAAAATTTTTAGCGCCATATCGCCTATCATCATAGTAAGTATAATCACCTGCATAAATATTAGGAGAGGTAATAATATTTTTTAAAAAGACAAGATCTTCATAACCTTCAAGTGGTGTTTTAGTATTAGGACTGGGCCCATTGTTAGCCAAATTTTTTGAATTGTTTTTACTCATTTATTACCTCATCAATATTCTTTTTCTGAAACAAAGTCTCTGGGCTATTTTTATCTGCAATATTGCAAAGTTCAAATGTCGCTTTCCACAGTACCCAGGCACGTGCTCTAAGCCATGTATCCTTATCTAAATCCATTGTACCTATAAAAATATCGCGTGCTTTACCCCTTAAATAAGTCCAGGCAATTACAAGATCGCAAGCAGGATCACCCATAGCAGTGCCCCCAAAATCAATCACACCTGATAATTTATTATCTTTAATGAGTATATTACCAACTGCAAAATCACCATGAATCCAAATAGGTGTTTTATTCCATTTAGTATCACAGGCTCTTTCCCAAACCTCTAAAGCGCGGTTGCTATCTATAATACCTGCTAATTTAGTAATTTGTTCACGGGCTCCAGAATCATAAACACTAACATGATCACCTCGCCACCAATTATGCTGGCCAGAACTAGGGCCTTCTACATCAGTAATGGCTTGCAACTCTTTTAAAAACTTGGCCAACTGAAATGCTATATTTTCAAGTAGGGGCTCATCAAGAGTTACATGATTGGCGCTTCTGCCTTCTAGCCATTTGTAAATAGAAAATGGATAAGGGTAGTCCTCAGATGGTTTGCCCATTTTTATAGGGGCAGGAATTGCGATACTTAAATGCTTTGCTAGTTTTGGCAGTAATTCTTGCTCTTTAGGTACCTTAAGAGCATAGCTTTCAGCTGTTGGCATACGAATAAGCATATCATCACCAATTCGATAAGTTCTGTTGTCATGGCCTTGCTGCTCAACCTCGGCAACAGTTAAGTCTGCATATTCAGGAAATTGAGTAGCTATTAGTTTTTTTGCTAATTCCAGTGTGATATTCAATTTTTGCTCTAAATCGCCAATTTCGCTATCAAAACTAAAAATAATTCTCTTAGGCTGGTTTTTGTCGGAATCAATTAATTTTTTTTCTTTTTCAAAAACATTAGCGGTGAATTTGCTAATAGTATTTCCCCAAAACTTAAGTGCTGAAGTGTTTTCAGGTATTACAGATACTTCCCACTTGCCAGGATGAATTTGCCAAATTTTTTCAGCGGCAGCTTGACCAATACCTGATCGTTGAAATTTTGTCAGTATGAAAAACTGATCGACTTTCCAATCAGTATGCTTTTCTAATCCTTTTTCGTTAATTAATGCAAAACCAGCAATTTCATCGTAAACCTTAATAATATAAGCTACCTTGTCACTATCCTCACAATAGCATCTATAGCTTTTTGGATTATAGCGGCCATCTTCAGATATAGAAAAGCCTAATTCTGTTGAAGTATCATAAACATATAACTGTGCCATGTTTTGAATGACGTGGTATCTATCAACACTAATAGGCTCTATATTCACAGTAGGTGCAAATTTCTTAATTAATAAATGATGTGGCTTACCGCTGCCACTGCAATCACCACCCATAACGAAATCAGCAACGTGTTTAAAACCTGCTTTTTCATATACTCGTTTGGCTCTAGGATTGTCACTTGCCGGATCGATTAAAAATGTATCTGCCTTTTTATCAAATGAATCCCTAAAAAAATCAACAAATTCAATTAAGGTCTTAGCGCCATATCCTTTACCGATATGCTCTGTGCTACCAATCATATAATCTAAGCCGTAGGTATGGCCTGTTTTAGATAAATGAGATAATCTGAGTTCGCCAATATCATCTTTTATAGTCGCCTGGATTGTCATCAACATTGCATAGGGTTGGCCATTAGCATACGCAATCCAGTAAATATATTTACCATCACAGTAGTTGGATGGCTGCTTACGACCACCCATAAAGTTTAAGATATCATCTTTGTGGCCCTGGGTATTATCCCAAAATTCCTGAACATGCGGTTCCACTAACCACGAAAAGATAATTTCTTTATTGACTATGTCCACTTTTTTAAAAGTGATTTTATCTGTCATGCTAGCCTACCAAACCTTTCCAAGAATATTTTCGTATGAAATAGGGCCAAAAACTCGGCTGTCATCATGATGTGCTGACAAATTATCTGATAAAACGTACACATTTCTTGGGGGAATTTTTGCTATGCTCTCAACTCCATAGTTGCCATATCTCCAATTCTGCCAATTTCGGTGAACAGAGTCAGAGTAAACCTTGTTATCTACCAAAATGGTATTGTCAGCAATTTTGAGTTCTTGATTTTCAAGGCCTATAATTCTTGAAATCCATATTTTTTCTTCATGGCGAAATATAATAATATCACCCGTTTTATAGGTGCCAAATTTATAATAAAGATGATTAACAAAATACAATCGACCATCTTTTATGGCTGGCTCCATGCAATTGCCTTTTTCTCCATTAATCCCACTAATACGGTATGGGTTTGCTATAAAAAAGTAGATGATTAAGGATGCAGCAACAAATAAAACTGCCAATATTATTTTTTTAAACATGATTTAACTCCTTAATAATTGTTCCTTGGTGGTAGAGGGTCTTCCAATCACCATTTATTCTCCGCCAAAGTGTTGATCTTCTGGTGACTCTTGTTTTGTCTTGAATCAACTCATAAGTAATTAAATAATTGTCCGGTGAGATTTCAACCAAATCAAAATCTCTTGCTTCCCATATATCGATGTAATCCGAGTCATTATATCTTTTCAATAAAGTCGCTATAACATCTTCTCTAGTATAAACGTTACCCGATGCACCTACTTCCCAGAACCCTTCACGAGTTAAATTAAGTAGAGCTTCTTTAGTTGAGCCACATTTATCTGGGTGGTGAAACAATGGTTCGCGCATAGCCAATTGGTTGAACGTAATATTTTTCAATTCATTATTAAGGCTTTTATCTCTTAACATCAAAAATATTTGTTCTTTTGAAGAAGAACTGGCAATCTTGAAACCAGCTTTAGAATAAGACTCTATAGCAAAGATGTTAGTTAATGCCGGATCGATAAAGGCATAATCAAATTCTGTAAACACATGATTATCTAAAAATAACTCTAATGATTTGGATCCAATATTTTTGCCAAGATAATTTTCATCACCAATAAACATGTCTATTGCAGCGAGTGAATTGGGTAAATTATCTAATTGATACCCATCTCTTGGGAAATCATACGCATTGTAATATTGGATATAACCTATAGGCGCATCATCAAAATAAATTATAAATGCGTGTATTGGTTTGCGATCAGAGCCAATCTTTTTATAACAATCAACATAAGACCCGTATTTTTCTTGTATTAGCTCTAGCGTGTAATTGAAATCAGTATCCCACCACTTCTTAACATGGGGCTCCTGCAACCATTTAAGTAAATTTTCAAAATCTGTAGTAGCAAGAGATTTAAAGCTTATCTTCACTGGTATGCCTCTCTGCCATCTGTTAAATCTTTTAGGCACTGCAAAAAATCATCAAAATTATTATTGATTGGCGAAAAATATTCTTGCTCAAATTTATCCATAATTTTTTCTGCTTTTTTGATTAATTGCTTACCTGCGGGAAGAAGTTTTGGGTATTTAGCTCGTTCATCCCCATCAATATGCTTGCGTTCAATCAATCCACGCTTCTGCAAGGTACGTAGTACATGGGACGTCATTGTTACATCAGAGTCAGTTAATCTTGCCAGATCATTCTGTGTTGGTTTTTGGTGCTTAGATTCAAGAGATTGCAATACGCATAAAAAAACATACTGGGTATGGGTTAGTCCAGCTGGCTCTAAAACTTTATCACTCATTCTTTTCCAGCTGAAATAAGCCTTATAAAATATAAAGCTGGAAGATTCGAATATGCGTATATCGCTTTTATCTATATTTTCATCATGACTGGCCATGATTATCTCCCTGAGTATTTATCTTCATATGCATATTCCCGCATAAAACGTAAGAAACTAAAACTATCATAACACAGATTATAGTTGCACAAAACATCTTTTTATGTCAATATAATCCTGAGTTAAACTACCTGTCCATCGAAGCTCGTAGAGCGTAGTTGGATTTAATCTGGGACCCTAGCATATGAGCCTTACACAACTATATGATTTTCATGGAAAAACAGCCCTAGTCACAGGCGCATCTGGAGGTCTTGGTGAGCAATTTGCCCGCTGTTTACAAGCGCGAGGTGCTAGAGTCCTTCTGGCTAGTCGCAGCGGAGATAAGTTGAAGGACTTAAGTGAAAAATTAGGTAATGCTAAGGCCATTAAAATGGATGTTGCTGACAAAAACTCAGTTGTAAGTTGCTTTGCTGAGTTAGAGGCAGCTGGAGAAAAAATAGATATCTGCATCAACAATGCAGGTATAGCAAAATAGAATCATATGAAGATGCAATTGCACTGTGTGCTGAGAATAAGCTAAATAAAAATAATATTAAAAAACTTCTAACTTTTGTCATATTGCACTCTAACTTTATCAAGTTTCATTTTAAAAATTTGCCAATCATTCACCCAATCATCTTCATTAAGGGCAGATGGAGTTATACATATTGGTCTTATCTTGAAATGCGACAGATTAAATCCCCAAGAAACTCCTCCGATAGGTTTTATTGTTTTGTTTTTACGATCAACTTCTACTGCCCAAGCATGTCCCTTCCAGTAACTTAAAGGTTTGGAGAATAAGCTGTAACGCCAAAGAGGGGCGTCATAAAATTCTTCTCCTAAATTATAAAATGGGTAAATAGCAGGCGCTTTATCTGGATCAACTGTATCAACAAAGACCTGGTTATCATTGATGTCGTTACGATCAGTATACACAACGTGCAGCCAGGCTTTATGCTTGTCTTTAGTCGTGATATGAATTGCTGGGAAGTTAGGGTTAAAGCAATCGTGATTACTGTTTTCTACATAGGTGATAGTAAATTCATTGTTGAGCGAACTAACCTTTAGACTTCTTTTGTTGTCTGATTTATAAATACATTGATGAAGATTATCAGCTGCTGATTGATTGACATCCGGAGACTGCCAATTATATGCATAGAAGCCTAACGACAAAACGCCTAATAAAATAATCGTAAATACTATTTTTGATCTAAGGACCATATAACCTCAAAAAACACCCGCCAGTATTTGTCCAGCTCAAATTAAAAAACCCCTTGCATTGTATCATAAACTGTGATATCAGTCCAGCGAATATTCTCATTCTGAGTACTCCGCACACCACTTTTCAAAAACGAACCTCGAGAGCGATTTTGCAAAAGCCCAGTAAAATCAAGGGATTGGTAGATGCGTACCTTGACGGCCGACGTTCGCATGTAACGGAGAAACGGAGAGTAAAAAGGGAGGTTTTGGGGTAATTTTGGTGATTTTGTGATTCTCTAAGTACGCATGTGTTGCGTGACTGAAATGCGCTAAAGCCCATGAATACTGGGGTTTCTAGATTGCTTCGCTATGCTCGCAATGACGGCGAAAAAAGTTCTATTTAAGAAAACTGGCGGAGAGAGAGGGATTCGAACCCTCGATACGATTGCTCGTATACACACTTTCCAGGCGTGCGCCTTAAGCCGCTCGGCCACCTCTCCATAAATGCTAAAAATAACTCGTTATATTACTAACACCAATCTTTTATTAACGCTTTAGATAGTTTCTTTTTTTCTTCTAACTCATTAAACCTTCATTGTCAAAGTATATGTAATGCGTTTTTTAAAGAAAAGACAAGTTTGCCTGTTAAAGCGAGCGAGATAATGGCGAATCAGAGAATTTTTCTTTCCATAAGAGAAGTTTCGGATTTTGAAGTGAAGTGCTGAGGCGATATTTTATATTTGCTATAGGTATGACGGTATGATAATCATTTAAAAACAATATGTCTAGAAGCTATGTTACTGCAATATCATCTCCTAACTCTATAGCTTTATGAAAAAAATATAATGCTTTTTCATAATTTGCAGTATCTTCTAAATAACCATTAACATAATAATTACCAATCGCTCGATAAGCTTTTGCATCTCCTTTTTGAGCTGCTTTTTGCAACCATTCTAATGATATGGCATAACTTTTTTTAACATATTGACCTTCTTGATGCTCAGAAGCTAATTGAAGCATAGCCCTTGTATTTCCTTCGTTGGCAAGTTCGGTTAATAAACTTATATATAGATCGCTATAGAGCGTTTCTTTTGTTGTGTAATATTTACGTATATAAAACCTGGCTAACTCAAATATAGCTTTCTCGCGGTAATTATCTTGATTATTAATTGCTTTTTTGTATAAAGACTCAGCCCTATCAATGTCTTGATACTGAGCCTGATAACTATGACAAGAAAGTAAATTTCCTAATTCTATCATAGCCAGGGTATGACCAGATTTTACAAATTTATCAAGAACCTCCAGGGCTTTAGCAAAATTTTTATCAACATTATCACCTTTAACATACATCTGAGACAATAGAATAGCAGCATCAACCTGATTTTCTTTTGCGCATAACTCTATATTTTCTACATTTTTTGTATTAATGGCATCTTCTAGAAAATTATTATTACAAATTTTCTTATTACTTACTACAAATAGTATTATTGCGATGGCAATCGCTGTTATTGTGCAAATAATTTTAATAATATTGTTATTCATATATTAAACCTTGTTCTAATTTTATTCAATCTCCCTATTACCAACAGCAAAAGCTATGATAGACTTGACACAATACACTATTTTATGCAAATATATTATACTAAAAGATGATGGATAGCATAAAACTAGTAAAAAAGACCGTTAAAAATGTGGAAGATATTGACTCTAAATTTTTTAGTCACATAAAAGGCAAACAAAAATCATTTCTTGAATGTTTAACAACAATCGTTACGGCAGAATCTGAAGTGGACGGCGTTAAGGTTGCTCTGCTGGAGGCATGAAGTCATGAATATAAGATTTCAACCTCTTGCTACTACAGATTTTGAAAATTTACTTAAATGGTTGCAACAACCCCATGTTAAGAAATGGTGGGATGCTGATGTCAATTACACGCTAGAGCTGATACAAGAAAAATATGGGTCTTATGTTGGTGGTTACAAAAAGATTGGCTCTGAGCGCAAGCCAATACACGCCTTTATAATTTATTTTGATGATGACCCTATAGGCTATATCCAATATTACAATGCATATGATTTTCCAAGAGATGGGTACCAATTAAATAATTTACCAAAATCACTCGCTGCAATAGATATGTTTATTGGTGATGAAAAATACCTTGGCAAAAATATTGGAGCTCAGTCATTAGAATTCTTTTTAGATAGTCATGTGTTTACAGAATTTGATTACTCCTTGGTTGATCCTGATAGCAGCAATTTAGCCGCAATAAAAACCTATGGGAATGCAGGCCTTAAACCTTTTGATGATCAAACTAGTGAATCTGTAGTTCTGATGGTTAAGCCTAGAAATGATTTTAACGAAATAGAGTTGTTAGAAAAGAAGCTGCTTGTCTCTGCCTCGCGTAAATCCATTAACACTTTAGATGAGCTGTTGGCCGATGATTTTAAAGAATTTGGCAAATCTGGTTTGGTTTATACTAACAAATATATGTTAATGTCAACTATACATTTAAATATTGTGTAAATATTATCAATCAACAAATAATTTGCATGATTAATTGGTTAGTTATAAAAAAACTTTGTTTGCAAAATGCTCATTATTGTGTACTAATAGTACTATTAACTTATGGTTTAACTTTATGAGCTTTAATATAGACATTGTAATTGTTATTGGATTTTTGGTAATAACTTTGATTGTTGGCTTAGCAAAAGGAAGTACAGTTAACAACATGAGAGAGTATACATTAGGTGGTAGGAATTTTACCACCACTACTCTTGTTTGTACTATTGTTGCTACATGGATTGGGGGAGAAGATTTTTTTATCCTTATATCAGAATCTTATACAGATGGCTTGTATTTTATACTTGCTTACTCATTTGGCATTCTTGCAGTAATCCTTATAACAGGTTTATTCTTTGCTCCAAGGATGTCTGAATTTTTAGGTAGTTTGTCAATAGCTGAAGCGATGGGTAATTTATACGGCACGCGCATAAAAATTATTACTGCAATAGCAGGCTGCGTGGGAACAGCAGGTATGATTGCAGCACAATTTAAAATAGCAGGACTTTTATTTGAATATCTATTAGGAATATCCAGTATTTATGGTTTAATATTTGGGGCTTCTATAGTTACTGTATATTCTGCGTTTGGAGGGATAAAATCAGTAAGTTTTACCGATGTTATACAGCTTTTTATGTTTGGCGCAGTGCTACCAACTTTAGCGCTATTTATTTTTGGTACAATGGATAATGCAAATGATATTATCGATACTTTATCTTCAAATAGTAGTTTTGATTATAAGCAGGTATTAGATTTTTCTTCTAAAAAGTCCCTATATTACCTATTCATTTTCTTTTGGGTAGC
>CAYGSI010000033.1:0-12670 GCA_964352655.1 uncultured Rickettsiaceae bacterium | reverse complement strand
TCCAATATTGGCCAGAGAAATTATCCGTTTTACACAATTAATTATACGTTACCTACCTAATCTCTAACTCTTTATGTATCTGGTAAGATAAGCGATAACCATTTTCAATAGCAATTTTTACAGCCAATTGCTTATTTATAAAATTTAGCTCCTCATCATATTCATCCATAGCCTGAACAAAAACTGGAATACTGAACTGAAAATGACCAAGATCAGGAACAATATCGTAACCAGCAATATTTGCGGAAATCAGATATTTAAAAGCATTAATTTTAGGTAACAACTGCTCATTAATTTTGAAATATCTATTATTAGTTGTTTTAGGTGAGCATACTATATCAACTTCATTTGGTAGATTTTGATATAAAGTACCATTTGTTTCTATTTGCACTTTATATTTTAACTGTAATAACGCTTGACACAAAAGACTTATTGGCTGACGCATAGGCTCACCACCAGTTATCACTACTAAAGATATGGATTTATTACCTGAAGAACTAATGCTCAAATCTTGTATTTGCCTAATTATGTCGCCAACGTTAATTTTAGTGAAATTTTCAAATTCAGTATCACAAAAGCTACAAGACAAATTACATCCGCCTAATCTAACAAATATCGCGGGCATGCCAACGTAAGGGCCTTCAGCTTGAATAGTTTTGAATATTTCGTGAACAAACACCTCATTTCCTGCGCCATAAACTACAGCTCGTTTGGGGTTTTTGCCGAACATAAATAAAATGGAATTATTAAAAAGAACTAAGCAGTAAGCTTTTTACGTCCCTTAGCACGACGGTTTTTAATGATCATTCTACCGCTTACAGTTGCCATTCTGCTCCTGAAACCATGTCTTCTTTTTCTAACTATATTACTTGGTTGAAATGTACGTCTCATGATAAATAACCAAAATGTCTGTTAATCAATATATTTAAGCAATCACCATAGCAATATAGTCAAAATATGTCAATATCTTTTTAAATGTTGGACAAATCTTTAATCAGTTTTATAATCAGAGCTAAAAAACTAATGTTTAAATTTCTTACTTTTGCTTTAAAAATCGGTTTAGCCGCATTTTTTCTTGGTTTAGCTATCTCGGCATATTTATTTTATTATTTTAGCAAAGATTTACCTGATTACTTGCAGTTAGAAAAATATTATCCACCTTGCGTTACAAGAATTTATACTGCAGATGGTAAATTAATTGAAGAATATGCTAAAGAAAAAAGAATTTTTGTCCCAATTAATAATGTTCCTAAATCTTTAATTCAGGCTTTTATAGCGGCTGAAGATAAGAATTTTTATTCTCATCCTGGTGTTGATATATTCAGTATTACTAGGGCTGCCATTGCTAATATTTTTCATGCTGCAAGAGGCAAAAGGTTTGAAGGTGGGTCTACTATCACTCAACAGGTAGTAAAGAATTTTCTGTTATCTTCTGAACGCTCTATTGAACGTAAAATTAAAGAAGCCATTCTTTCTTACATGATTACACAAACTTTTTCTAAAGATCAAATTTTAGAATTATATCTAAATCAATTATTTTTAGGTAAAGGTTACGGTGTTGCAGCCGCTGCACTTGGTTATTTTAATAAATCGGTGGAAGAATTAACTTTAACTGAATCTGCTTTTCTTGCTTCATTGCCAAAAGCTCCGTCTCAATATGGCTCAGAAAAAAATTATAAAAAAGCGATAAATCGTCGTAATTATGTAATAGGTAGAATGCATGATGATGGTTACATTACAGCAGATGAAGCAAAGCTAGCAATGAGTGAACCGTTAATCCTTGTAAAGCCTGATAAGTTGCAAACGATAAATGCTGATTATTACGCAGATCAAGTTCGCACTGAAGTAATAGACTTGTTTGGTGAAGAATATTTTTATACTGCAGGGCTTACTATAATTACTTGCGCTGATTCTAAGTTACAGAAGAATGCTTCCAAGGCGCTACGTTTTGGCATTAAAAAATGGGATATGAAAAGGGGTTATAGAGGAGTAATTGATAATATATCACTAGATAATTGGCAAGAAAATATTAAAAAAATAGAAAAAACAATTAGTACTAAAAACTATCAAACAGCTGTAATTCTAAATGTAGAAAATTCCCAAGCAAAAATTGGGCTACCCAGCGCAGAAGAATCTTTTATCCAATTAAAAGACCTAAAATGGACAAAAACTGCTATAAAATCAGTAAAACAATTATTTAAAAAAGGTGATGTAATATTGGTCAAAAAAGAGAGGGGACATCACAAACTCGTACAAATTCCAGAAATTAATGGCGGCATTATGGTTATTGAACCATTTACCGGAAGAATTTTGGCAATTGAGGGAGGTTATGATTATTCAGTAAGTAAATTTAACAGGGTAACAAGAGCGAAAAGACAACCTGGATCTTTAAGCAAAGTCTTTGTTTATCTTGCTGGCCTTGAAAATGGCATAAAGCCTAATGATATTTTTGAAGATTCACCCTTAGAGATATCTCAAGGGCCTGGGCTACCTATGTGGGCACCAAAAAATTGGGATAATAAATTTATGGGGCCAATGACCTTTAGAAGAGGCTTAGAAAAGTCTCGCAATCTAGTGACCGTAAGAGTTGGCCAAAAAGTTGGTTTTACCAAAGTTGCAGAAACATTAGAAAGATTTGGTATTAATGATAATCCACCTAAAATGCCGTCTATTGTACTTGGCGCTGTTGAAACTACTTTAGAGAAGGTCTCCACAGCTTTCAGTGTTTTTGCTAATAACGGTCATAAAGTAACGCCTCACTATATTGAATTAATTAAAGATCGCAAAGGTAACATTCTGTATAGAAGAGATGAAAACGAATGTATAGAATGTAAAAATATTGATTCTTTGTCTCCACCTAAAGTTACTGATATCAAAGGTAAACAAATAGTAGATGAAGCAGTAAATTATCAAATGTTATCCCTTTTAACGGGCGGAGTGGAAAGGGGCACTTCACATTCTGCTAGAATAAAAGGTAAAGTCATTGCGGGCAAAACGGGCACCAGCAATGAAGGGAAAGATACTTGGTTCATTGGGTTTAGTCCCAAAATGCTTGTAGGTACATATATTGGATATGATACACCACGATCTCTTGGTAAAACTGCAACTGGTGCTTCCGTTGCACTGCCTGTATTTGTTCAATTTATGAAAGATAGCTATGCAAATATAGATTCTATCGATTTTTCAATACCAGATTCCATAGATCTTATACCTGTTGACCACGATACAGGTATACCTTCTGATGCTCCTGGAGCTATCATTGAAGCTTTTAAAAAAGAAGGATATAATATTAATAATCCTGGTATTAATATTGATAGAGATCCATTTGATAATATTCATTATGATGATAAACAGGATGATTTAAATTCTTTTGAAGGAGTATATTAAATCTATTCTGCTATAGTGATAATTTTCTTACATCACATTATTCGTTATTTAAGACGCTAAAATTATCATTTTTATTACTTCTATAATGAGAGGGCATTGCTAAAGAAGTATAGATAAAAATATTAGAAAATGATAAGATGGCCTAAAATAAGGTCAAACGAGCATATGTATGGGTTGCTGTTGACAGAAACAGGAGCAAGAATATTGATCTCCAAGTGACAAAGAAAAGAGATTTTTCATCTTGTTATCAAATGGCAACGCGTATTGCACAACGCTATAGTATAAAAATTTTAGGTACAGATGTCTATGATACCTATAGCAAATATAAAATATCGCCTCAGCACTCCACTTCAAAATTCAAGGCTTCTCTTGTAGAAAGAAAAATTCTCTGATTCGCCATTATCTCGCTCGCTTTCACAGGTAAGCTAAGCGATATTCTAAGGCTTTCAATATGTATAGAAAATTCTCTCATCTTACTTTTCTTTAAAGATATATTATCTATACTTCTTTAGCAATGCCAATGAGAGTAAAAATTATTACTTTATAATGAGAGTAAAAACATGTATCATGACCAAGTAAATGAAATAGTTTGTTGATCTTAATTTAAAGCCATATGAAAAAATTTTATTTATTAATAATTACGCTACTACAATTTACGGTTTGCTATGCTAGTAAACCTTATGATTGGCAAATTGATTTTCAGCAAGCTGCTAGCCCAATAATGGAAGAGCTATATGATTTCCATAATTTTTTATTAATCATCATATCCTCTATAGTAATCTTTGTTTTTGCTTTACTAGCTTATGTGATGTATAAGTTTAGCGCCAAACGTAACCCTGTGCCAGCTAAATTTACCCATAATATAGCAATTGAAGTTATTTGGACCATAATACCAATATTTGTATTAGTAATAATAGCGGTACCTTCATTCAGAATTTTAAAAAAAGCTGAACATGCTCCGCCGGCAGATTTAACTATTAAGGTGGTCGGAGCGCAGTGGTATTGGACCTATTCTTATCCAGATAATGGTAATATTGAGTTTGATAGTAATATGATACCTGATGATGAATTACAACCAGGTCAATTAAGATTACTTGAGGTAGATAACCGAATTATTGTTCCGCAAGGAGCGGTAATTAAGTTTTTAATCACTGCATCAGATGTAATTCATAGTTTTGCAATCCCTGCACTTGGGATTAAAACAGATGCTGTACCTGGAAGAGTAAATTCTACCTGGACTAAAATAGATAAAAAAGGAGTTTATTATGGTCAATGTTCTGAATTATGTGGGGTAAAGCATGGTTTTATGCCAATTGCTCTTGAGGTAGTAAGCAAAGAAGATTTTGAAAAATGGGTTAATAGTAAAACTGAATCAGACCCAGATAGCTCTAAAATTGCATTAAATTAAAATAATTTATAATGAAATATAGTTAATTATGTCAGAAAATCATACACATGATGCGCCGCAAGGTTGGAGAAGATGGTTATTGTCAACTAATCACAAAGATATCGGCACTATGTATATTATACTTGCTGTCATCTCTGGTTTAATAGGCGGACTTTTTTCTGTATTATTCCGAATTCAACTGTCTAAAGCTGGGTCAGATTTCCTAGGCGGTAATCATCAATTTTATAATGTATTAATTACTGCCCATGCATTAATAATGGTATTTTTCATGATAATGCCCGCCCTATTTGGTGGGTTTGGTAATTGGTTTGTACCATTAATGATTGGCGCGCCAGATATGGCATTTCCTAGAATGAATAATATTAGTTTTTGGCTTCTTGTTCCTGCATTATTGTTACTTATTTTATCTAGTGTTGTTGATGGCGGCGCTGGCACAGGATGGACCATATACCCACCACTTAGTGCTTTATCAGGGCATCCAGGTGCTGCGGTAGATATGGCGATATTCAGTCTTCACTTGGCTGGTATATCATCTATTTTGGGTTCAATTAATATGATTGTTACGATATTCAATATGCGCACCCCCGGTATGTCAATGTTTAAAATGCCATTATATGTTTGGTCAATATTAGTTACCGCATTTTTATTGATATTAGCGTTACCTGTTTTAGCGGGAGCTATCACTATGTTACTTACAGATAGAAATCTTGATACTCATTTTTTTAAACCAGATGGGGGCGGTGATCCCGTGTTATTCCAACATTTATTTTGGTTTTTTGGCCACCCTGAAGTATATATCATAATATTGCCTGGATTTGGTATCATCAGTGAAGTAATAGCGACATTTTCTCGTAAGAAAATTTTTGGCTATACAGGTATGGTTGCTGCAATGGCTATAATTGGATTTATTGGTTTTATCGTTTGGGCACATCATATGTTTACAGTTGGTTTATCATATAATGCTCTAATATATTTTACCGCAGGAACTATGATAATAGCTATTCCAACTGGTATAAAAATATTTAGCTGGATTGCAACAATGTGGGGAGGGTCTATCAGCTTTAAGACGCCAATGTTATTTGCCATAGGCTTTATATTGCTATTCACTATTGGTGGGGTTACTGGCATTGTGCTTTCAAATTCTGCTATTGATAGAATTCTACACGATACCTATTATGTTGTTGCTCATTTCCATTATACTATGTCTCTTGGAGCTTTATTTACGGCTTTTGCAGGATTTTATTATTGGTTTGGCAAAATGTCCGGACGTCAATATCCTGAATGGATGGGCCAAGTACATTTTTGGGTTACTTTTATTGGCGTAAACATGACTTTCTTTCCACAACATTTTTTAGGTTTAGCTGGAATGCCAAGGAGAATACCTGATTATCCAGATGCTTTTACTGGTTGGAATATGGTTTCTTCAATAGGTTCTTATATTTCTTTTGCTGGAGCTCTATTTTTTGTCTATATTATTTTTTATACTCTAAGATATGGTAAAAAATGCTCTGATAACCCTTGGGGTGAAGGCGCAAAAACTCTGGAATGGAGTTTATCATCACCGCCATCATATCATAGTTATACAAAACAACCAAAATTTAAAGATTAATGCCAGGAATGAAAGCAATTAATTATAAACATAATATAGAATCTTCAGTTCAAGATTATGTGATGTTAATGAAACCACGGGTGATGTCGCTTGTGGTTTTTACCGCTTTAGCTGGAATATATTTAGCACCTGCGAAGATTCATCCTATTGTAGCTTTTGTTTCGATATTGTCTATAACCGTTGGTGCAGGATCTGCTGCTGCTATCAATATGTGGTATGATAGAGATATTGACGCAATAATGAGTAGAACACAGAAAAGACCAATAATTACTGGCGCTATTAACCCTGACGAAGCATTAAGCTTTGGTATCGTTACGGGTGTTTTATCAGTAATTATTCTTGCTATATGCGCTAATATTTTATCAGCTTTTTTGCTGGCTTTTACTATTTTATATTATATCTATATATATACTATTTGGTTAAAACGTACTTCGATACAAAATGTTGTGATAGGTGGAGTATCAGGCGCTTTGCCTCCTATGATTGGCTGGGCATCAGTTACAGGTGATATAAGCCTGAAATCTTTTGCTTTATTTGCTATTATTTTTATATGGACTCCACCACATTCCTGGGCACTAACTTTATTTAAAGTAGATGATTATAAAAATTGTAAAATACCAATGATGCCAGCAATTAAAGGAGATTTATATACCAAAAAACAAATATTAATATATAGTATATTAATGTTTTTCGTTGCGCTATGGCCTTATTTTTTAAAAATTAGCAACCATTTTTATTTTGTTACGGCTTTAATAGCTAGTGCGATATTTCTATATTATAGCGTCAGAATTTTTTACGATGATAATAAAAACCTAAATGCAAAAAAATTATTTTGGTATTCGATATTATATCTATTTATTATTTTTCTTAGCCTGATGCTTTTTAAAATTTAAATTAAGTGGTTACCATCATTGCATCTAATTCACTGGATAAATTATTTATAATATTCTTGAAATCATTTTTTAACGTTAAATTATTATCGGCAAGCAGGATATCCAACTTTCTTGCATATTTGTCAACTATAGTTTGAATTAACAATAAATTTTTTTTTGTTTTCTTAACTTGCCATGACTCCATTAATAATAAACAATCAGCCATAGCTCTGCCTATTTCATCAAAATTCCTATTTACTAAATCCTGTATTGGTGCTAGAATAGCCTCCACATTTTCAGTGTTTTTTATCATACGATTATTAATCATAGGTTCAATATTTTATGAGTTACATTCTACCAATTACAATTTCAAGAGTAAATAGCAAAAATGTATTTTAGACAAAATTTTATCCAAAATGTGCTTTTTGGGATATTATTCTAACAAAAAAAAATAACAAATTAAGATGAAATTAAAAATTGTAGGGTATGAGCTTCAAGCTTTAAGAAAGAAATTAAAATTAAGTCGTAGAACAATAGCAAAACGTCATGGTTTTTCTGTAAATACTATCAAAGTATGGGAAAATGGTTCAACTGAACCTGGTTTCTTTAAATTGGCAAATTATTTAAAAATATTTTCTCAATATGGTGTAAATATAACAATTTGCAATTTACTAGAATCTGCAAAGCAGCTTGAACAAAAAATCATAGATAAAATTTCAACTGAGCAGATTGCAAAAAATGACAAAATACTGGAAGATCTTGTTAATCAATCAAGAGAACTAATCCATATAAACAAAAGATGCCTGTTGCAAGAATTATTAGAAAATAAACCATTTAGAATTTTTTTTAAAGATGAATGTAATAAAATTACTAACCTCAATAACAAAGCTGCCGTTAGATTTGGAGGCACCGTTAGTGAATTAGAAAATATAGATAACTATCATATTTTTCCTTTTAATGAAGCTAAAGCGTATCATGAAGATGATTTAACTGTAATTAATACAGAAAAATCTCTTGTTAAAAAAGAAGAACTAACAGCAATAAATTCTAAAACTACAAAAACTATTCTTACACATAAAATACCTATAATTTTAGAAGAAAAAAGAAAAATTATACTAGGTGTCTTTGAAGATGTTCCACATATCGCTATAAAAGAAATAATGAATGAGTTAGATTATTGATTGGTTTAATATTTAATTATATCAAAAAGAAATTAGCAGAAGAATATCATAACTTAAATTTATGGTATTTTGTATTTTTTTTCTATGGTATTACTTTTTACTTTAAGTCGATAAATAGTTTAATTAAGTATCAAATATTTGAAAAAATTTTTGCTTTTACAATAATTTTAGCTATCATGATTTTCGTTTTTATTTTAATTATTAGAAAATTTGAACAGCTGATTTTATCTTTTTTTTTCTCTTTATTACTTAGCTTTATTATTGGTATTAGCGTTGCCTCTTTTCGTTTAAATAATATTGACTCAAGCCCTATAAATAAAAATATAATTTTTAATATTGAAGCTAGAATCAGTAAAATAAAACCTACTATTAAAGGTTATGAATTATTATTAGTTGATATCAACCCGATTGAAAAAATAAAATTAACAAAATCACTCAATAAAATAAAAGTAAGCATCAGAGCAAAAGATAGCCCAGTTTTTGCAGTAGATGATTTAATAAAAACTAGAGTTAAATTATTTCCTATTACTTCAAGTTCAATTCCAGGAGCCTATGATTTTGGAATCTTTAGTTATTTACAATCAATTGACGCTACTGGTTATATAATTGGCAGCCCTGAGATAATTAAGCAAAACAATCACAATAAATTAAGCTATACTCAAAAACAAATTGCTAATATCAGAAATAATATTTACCAAAGACTGATCAATATTTTATCAAAATATGAGGGCAATTTCATGGCGGCAATTTTGATAGGTGAGACAAAAGCCATTGATAACAACATGACAGAAAATATGAGAAATAGTGGTATATCTCATATACTTAGTGTTTCTGGTTTGCATTTGTCATTAGTAGCAATGATTTTCTTTGTTACATCAAGATTTTTATTAAATTGTTCTAATTATTTATCTTATAAGATAAATATCAAAATTATAGCTGGCATATTTTCAATTTTCGGCAGTTTTTGTTATCTATTACTTAGCGGATCAAAAATTGCAGCTACGCGCGCATTTATTATGACCACAATTGTGATTTTAGCTATTATTTTTGAGCGCACTCCACATGCTTTGCGCTCAGTGATGGTTGCAGCTTTTGTAATTTTATTCTTTTGGCCAGAATATGTAATGCATCCAAGCTTTCAGCTTTCATTCTCAGCTGTTTTATGCCTAATTTCTGGATATGAATTATATATTAAAAATCAACAAATTTTTGGCAAAGCTAAGGGGTTATTTGGCAATATTAAACTATATTTATTTACTAATATCTATTCCAGTTTTTTAGCAAGTATCGTTACCGCGCCTTTTGTGATTTATTATTTTTATAAATTTTCAATTTATTCAATATTAATGAATCTGCTAGCTGTGCCACTAATGTCTTTTTTTGTTATGCCTCTAACGATTATTTCACTAATATTAATGATGTTTGGGCTTGATAAATGGCCACTTATATTGCTTAGTTATTTTATTAAAATAATCGACTCTAGTGCTGCTTATATTTCTGCAATGCCAAATGCTGTCATTAACACTGGTCACATTACAGAATCTAGTATGTTGGTTTTTACTTTTGGCTTTTTCTGGATCTGTTTATGGCAAACTATTTGGCGTTATTTTGGTTTAGTAATCATGGTGATTTCTGTGATTATGATGGTATTTTTTTCTGCTAATCCTATTATCACCTATGACCATAATTTGCATATTATCGCTATTCAAAATGGCAGTTACTTAAATATTTACTCAAACAATAAAATATCAGATTTTACTAAAAACCATTTGCTGGGATGGCACGGTATAACTTATAACAGGATTTTTTATGACATGGATGGTTTTGATGATAGGATATTTGATATTCCTCTAGGCTCTAGAACAGTTACTGTATCTTTAAATTACAAAAACTGTTATGATGCTGAAATCCAAATTATTACTTCTAAACATTTAAAATGCAGCAATGGTAAATTAGTAATCCCTTATGCACAATTAATAAAATCTGGTGTAGTATCAATTTTCTCTAATCAAGATAAAGATTTTTATGCTAATTTTGGTCATCAATTAAAATTATGATTAAGAATTACGTTTAGCATTTTGTTTTAAAGCCGCTTCAAACGTATTAGTTAAAAGATAGGCGATTGTCATTGGTCCAACACCTCCAGGCACTGGTGTGATATAACTTACCTTGTTTTTTACTGAATCAAAATCGACATCTCCAGATAAGGTATATTTATCGTTATAAGCTATCCTATTTATACCCACATCAATAACTAAAGCATGATTATTAAAATATTCTGAAGTTAAAAATTTAGACCTACCCACAGCAGAAATTACAATATCAGCACTTAAAGTAATTGATTTTAAATCCTTAGTTTTCGAGTGGCATAAAGTAACTGTTGCATTTTCTTGTAATAAAAGCGCAGATACTGGTCTACCAATAATATTTGATCTGCCAATCACTACCACTTTTTTACCTGCAAGATTATCAATTGTTGTTTTTATTAACTTTAATACGCCTCTTGCTGTACATGGGATAAAGCCACCACCATAACCGCTATATAATAACCCAATATTAACAGGATGAAACCCATCAACATCTTTTTCTGGTGCAATTTGGTTGATTATTTTTTTTACTGAAATATGCTCAGGCAGAGGCATTTGTACTATAATGCCAGAAATAGATTTATCTTCATTTAATTGTTTAATTTGATCAAGCAGCTTTTGTTCTGTGATATCCTCATTAAAATGACAATATTTAGTTTCTACACCGACTTTTTTAGCTGCGTTAATTTTATTACGTACATAAACATTACTGGCAGGGTTAGAACCAACCAAAATAATACCAAGTTTTGCAACTAAATTATGGCTTTTTTTACAATGCAAAATATCTTTTTTTAAGACATCTAAAATCTCTTGTGCATATTTTTTTCCGTTAATTAAAATTGCCTCTTTAAACATTATTTTATTCCCTTAGTTGTTGAATATTCAAAATGTAATGCTTTCCCCTCAAATACCCTTGAATAACTATGATGCAGAGCTGAAGCACTCTCAGCAAAACCAGTAAGTATTAATTTCAATTTACCAGGATAAGTTGCAACATCGCCAATTGCGTAAATCCCTTCAATATTCGTTTGAAAATAAGGTTGCTTTACTTCTATATGATGAGCCTTAATATTTAATCCGAAATCTAGGATTGGCCCCAAATTCTGTGCTAAGCCAAAAAATGGTAATAAAATATCAGCCTTTAATGACTTTTTATTACCATCTAAATCTGCTACTATTATTTCTTTTAAAAAGCCATTATCTCCAACCAAGTTATTCAATTGATAATTAGTAACTAAATCAATTTTACCAGCGGCAGATAAATCTCTAATTTTTTCTACTGATGCGGGCGCAGCTCTAAATTTATTTCTCCTATGTACCAAAGATATTTTTGCAATCTCAGATAAAGATATTGCCCAATCAATAGCTGAATCACCGCCACCGGCAATTACTATATTTTTATCAGTAAATTTATTCCTATCATTTACTAAATAAAAGATAGAATTGCCCTCGTAAGATTCAATATTCGCAAGTGGTGGGCGGTTTGGACCAAATGAACCAGCACCAGCTGCTATTAAAATTATTTTACCCTGTAATTTATTACCTAACGAAGTTGCTATTATAAACTTATTATCATGTTTTTCTAAGGATATTACTTGCTGAGATAAAAAATATTCTGGCTTAAAAGGCTTAGCTTGCTGTGACAGTTCTTTAACTAAATCTTGAGCTAATATCTTAGGATAGGCCGGTATATCATAAATTGGCTTTTCTGGATAGAGCGCACTACATTGGCCGCCTATTGTCTCTAAAGAATCAATAATTCCACAGCTCATCCCTAACATTCCAGCTTGAAAAGCGCTAAATAAACCAACAGGGCCAGCACCTATTATTAATACATCAAATTTTTTCATATATTTTTTAACTACTATAGCTATTTTTCTAATTTAACATAGAGAGGATATAAAATAAAAATTATAAAGCAAATGTTTTGATTATATAGCTGTAAAAATTGCAGGGCTATTCAGTTCTAAGAAGGATGGTGCGATCTGAAGATATTGAAAAAGGTGAGATTTGTACTATTTCGAAGTTTAACTAAAAACGGACAAATAGCAAGGTGATAAGTATAAATAACACAGGGCGATTAAATTCTCTGAATAAAAAATGGAGAGGATGCTTGAAAAAATGTA
>CAYGSI010000032.1:0-13225 GCA_964352655.1 uncultured Rickettsiaceae bacterium | reverse complement strand
ATACTCTCTCTAAATAAAAAACGGATATTTGATATTTTAAAACAAAGAATTTAATGGCCCTGCTTTTCAAGGAAGTATTTTTTTATTTTACTATAAAATGTAACTTTAAAAAAATTATTAGCCAGCAAGAGCATGTTGCAAAACTTCCTCTATTTTAGAAACAGGAATAATATTAAGATTCTTTTTTATATTATCTGGCACTTCTTTTAAATCCTTAACATTATCTGCTGGTACTAAAACTGTTTTTATTCCACCCCTGCTTGCAGCTAGTAGTTTTTCTTTTAATCCACCAATCGGTAATACAGTACCCCTAAGAGTTATCTCCCCAGTCATAGCAAGATCTCTTTTAACAGGTTTTTTACTCATCAAAGATACGATAGTAGTATAAATTGCTATACCAGCAGATGGCCCATCTTTTGGTATGGCGCCTTCAGGTACATGCAAATGTATATCGATATCTTTATAATCTTTTTCTTTAATGCCTAATGTTTTGGTTCTAGATAAAAAACAGCTATAAGCAGCTTCAGCTGACTCTTTCATTACATCGCCTAATTTTCCCGTAGCTTTGATTACCCCTTTACCAGGAAATGAAACGGCTTCAATTTTAAGGAGATCGCCACCTACTTCAGTATATGCAAGCCCTGTTGTGATGCCTACTTGGTCATTTTCTTCAGCTAAACCAAAACGATATTTTTTTACACCAAGATATTCTTCTAACTCTTTTGGTTTAATAGTTGCGGATTTAATCTTTTTGTTTTTTAGAATTTTTGTTAAAACTTTTCGCGCGATTTTCCCTATTTCTCGCTCAAGAGATCTAACTCCTGATTCTTTGGTATAAAATCTAATGATTTCGATTATTGCTTCATCAGTTAATTTCAACTCTGAAATTTTCATACCATGAGATTTTAATTGTTTTGGGATTAAATAATTTTTAGCGATCTGTAATTTTTCTTCTTCAATATAACCAGCAATATTAATAATCTCCATACGGTCAAGCAAAGCAGTTGGTAAATCATAGGAATTTGCTGTAGCAATAAATATTACATCTGAAAGATCATATTCTACTTCTAGATAATGATCAGAAAAATGAGAATTTTGTTCTGGATCTAACACTTCAAGCAAAGCAGATGTAGGGTCTCCGCGAAAATCCGCACTCATCTTATCTATTTCATCAAGAAGCATAATTGGATTATCATATTTAGATTTCTTGATTAAATTAATAACTTTGCCAGGCATGGATCCTAAATATGTTTTTCGATGACCTCTAATTTCTGCTTCATCTCTAACACCACCTAAAGCAAATTTAGTATATTTTCGACCCATTGCTTCAGCTATTGATTTTACTAAAGAGGTCTTACCAACACCGGGTGGGCCAATTAAACATAAAATCGGTCCTTTTAGTTTGTGAGTACGTTTTAAAACAGATAAATATTCAACTATACGTTCTTTTACTTTCTTAAGGCCGTAATGATCTCGGTCTAAAATAAATTCAGCCTTGTCCACATCAATTATATTTTTAGTCCTTTTCCCCCAGGGCATTGCCAATAAAGTCTCAAGGTAATTGCGCACAACAGAAGATTCTGAAGACATTTGATTCATCATTTTAAGTTTTTTCAACTCACTTTCAGCTTTTTCTTTTGCTTCTTTTGATAATTTTAAATTTTTGATCTTTTTTTCTAACTCAAAGAAATCTGAATTTTCATCCCCACCATCAATTTCTTTTTGAATCGCCTTCATTTGTTCATTCAAATAAAATTCTTTTTGATTTTTCTCAATCTGTTGTTTCACTCTTTGCTGTATAGATTGCTGAGTGTCCATCTGTAATTTTTCTCTAACTATCAGTCCTGTTAGAAGTCTAGACCTTTTTACAATACTGAGCTCTTCTAGAATTTTTTGTTTTTCTCCTACCGATAATGGTAAATGAGATGATATCAAATTAGTTATATAAGCAGGGTTTTTTTGCTCAGCAACTGCGCTAATAATGTCTGAATTTATAGTTTTAGAATCTTTAGCATATCCCTGAAAAACTTCAATTAAATTAAAAACTTCAGCTTGCAGCATTTCTAGATTATTGATTTCAGAATCTGCCAATAAGACATAATCGGCTGTAAATATTTCTGAATCATTAATATTATCCAGCTTTACTCTTGAAACCGATTCTACTAATATCTTGGCATTATTATTTGGTAATTTAACGGTTTGAATAATTTTAGCTAAAATACCAATTTCAAATAAATCTTCTAATTTTGGATTCTCAATTTCTTGGTTTTTTTGAGTTGTAATTAAAATATTTGTACCATCACCAATTTTCTTAGCAACCAATAATGTGTTTAATGATTTTTCTCGTCCGATAAATACTGGCGCTATGGTTCCAGGAAATATTATTGTATCTTTTAAAGTTAGTATAGGTAAATTTTTTATCTCTTGTTTCATTACGCCTTTCCTGGGATAATTATTTTGTATATATTTAAAACATATTAAGCTATATAGTAACTACTCTTAATAAAATCAAGTGATTAACATCAATTATTATGGCACCATTAATACAAAATAAAAACAACCTTATAAAAGCTTATGACAGAATTGTAAAATATGTGCATAATACACCACTTTTATACTCTGATAGCTTAAATAAAATGCTCAAATCAAAAATTTATTTTAAAATGGATGCTATACAAAAAACCGGCTCTTTTAAAATAAGAGGAGTGTTAAACCATTTGTTATTTCTAAAAGAAACAGATGCATTGCCCCAAAAAATAGTAGCCTACAGCACTGGTAATCATGCACTTGCCATGGCTTATGCTGCAAAAATTTTTAATATTACTGCCAGAGTTTATTTACCACAAAATGTGGCAGTTATTAAAAAGAAAATCGCAAAATATTACGGCGCTGAGGTAATTGAAGTTGAAACTAGACTTGATGCTGAAATTTTATCGAAAAAAGATGGGGAATCAGGATTTTATTATATGCACCCATCTGATAATGATGAAACAATTGCAGGTGCTGGTACTATGTGCCTTGAAGCTTTAAAGCACATGGAAGAAAAATCTCTCCCCAAACCTGATGCTATATTTGCACCTTGCGGTGGTGGTGGATTGCTTGCTGGTTCCTATTTAGCTAAAGAGCTTTTATCGCCTGAATCACAACTTATCGGCGCAGAACCAGAACTTGCCGACGACGCTTCAAGATCATTAAAACTTGGTCGTATATATCGTTTTTCTAAGTCCCCCAAAACTATTGCCGATGGGCTAAGAGCTTTATCTGTTTCAGAAAGAACGTTAAATTACATTACAAAATTAGATGAATTTAATACTTACAGCGAAGAATCAATTTATTACTGGACGGCATGGCTAATGCAACTTACCAAAGTTACTTGTGAAACTTCTTCTGCAATTAGTATGTGCGCAGCTCATGATTGGATATCAAGGAATAAAGATAATAAAACAATTTTGGTTTTAATCTCTGGCGGTAATATTGACCCATCACTATATTTAAATTTATGGCAAGATGGGTATTTAAACCAAAATCCAAAGCCCTAAACATTGTTAACGAAAAAATTATTATTCCTCAGAACTATTATAATTTTTACTGCTATTACTTAAAAAACTACGCATCTTTTTTGACCGTGTTGGGTGTTTTAGTTTCCTTAAAGCTTTAGCTTCAATTTGTCTGATTCTTTCTCTTGTTACATGAAATTGTTGACCTACTTCCTCAAGCGTATGGTCAGTACTCATGCCAATACCAAACCTCATTCTTAAAACTCTTTCTTCCCTAGGTGTTAAACTAGATAAAATTCTTGTAGTAGTTTCACGCAAATTGGATTGAATAGCAGCATCAACTGGTAGCACTGCATTTTTATCTTCAATAAAATCACCCAGATAGCTCCCATCTTCATCACCAACAGGATTTTCTAAACTGACCGGTTCTCTAGCTATTTTCATCACTTTGCGCACTTTCTCAACAGACATAGCTAAACGATTAGCGATTTCAGCAGGCGTTGGTTCATGCCCAAGCTCAGCAACCATCTGCCTTGATGTACGAAGAATTTTATTAATTGTCTCTATCATATGAACAGGAATACGTATAGTCCTAGCTTGATCAGCTATTGATCTTGTAATTGCTTGTCTTATCCACCAGGTAGCATAAGTTGAAAATTTAAATCCTCTGCTATATTCAAATTTATCAACAGCTTTCATTAGACCTATATTACCTTCTTGAATCAGATCTAAAAACTGCAAACCTCTATTTGTATATTTTTTAGCTATTGAAATCACTAAACGTAAATTTGCCTCAATCATTTCTTTTTTAGCCCTATTAGACTGCCTCTCACCTCTTTGCACATCATTAACTATTCTTTTAAATTCTGGTATTGGTAGACCAATATCTAAAGAGATTTCATGAAACTGCTTTAGCAATTCATTGATAAGATTTTCGCCTTGTGCAAAAAACTTTTTCCAACCCGCCTCTTTCTTTTTTTGTATTTTATTTTTCCAATTTTCATCAATAATAGATTGACTATATTCTTTTAAAAAAGATACTCTCTTAACTCCGCAACTTTCTGCGAATTTTAATAATTCTGACTCTTGTAACACAATATTTTTATTAATCGTATAAATATCTGCTAAAATTTCCTCTATTCTTTTATTATTAAAATGTATTGATACTACTTCTGTTGTTAAATTACCTAATATTTTTTTATAATTTTTATTTGAATTTAACGATGAGCTTTTTTCTTTATAATGATTGCGAGTTTCTAATAATAAATCGTCACAAAGCTGCGATATTGTTTCCATTTTATCTGATATTACTGGCAATAATTCAGCTTCCATAGCAGAAATAGATAACGATGAGGGCTCTTCCTCACTCTCTGATTCATCACTAGTATCTTGTTCCTCTTCGACATTTTCTTCTACTGAATCTATCAATGAATTTTCAGTTTCAAGATTTGCTTGTAAATCAATTAAATCACGAAGCGTTATTTTTTCATTTATTAAATCTTCATACCATTTACTAAATTTTTTAATTGCCATTGGGCTCTCACAAAGAGAGTATAGCATTAATTTCTTTCCTTCATCTATACGTTTTGCAATTTCAATCTCATTTTCACGGGATAATAGCTCTACGCCCCCCATATCTCGCAGATACAACCTTACCGTATCATCAGTTGAACCCAGATTATTAGGTGAGTTTTCTACTTCATCTTCATTTTCATCTTCAGTTTCTGTGGATGTTTTTAGGACGCTCAATTCCTCATTAACATTGATATCTAATTTAATATCTTCGTCATCATCATCAATTATATCAATCCCAGCATCTGAAAATTTTGAAATTGCAGCTTCCAATTCATCAACAGAGACTTTTTTATCCTTACCAAAAGATTTATTAATTTGATCGTAAGTAACGAAACCTTTCTTCTTACTTGCATTAACTAAATCATTTACATTTTCTATTCTAGATTTTTTTGCTTTATTATTTTTTTTATCTTTGCTCATTTTCATATCATGAAATAATTAATTAAATATTTAACTCGAAAAAAGTTGATTCAACATATCTATGTCACATGATGTTTTTTTTATTTCTTTTAAAAGAAATCCACCCTTTTCTTCTGAAGCTTCAGTAACTTTTTGCATCAAATTGATATATTCTTGTTTAAGTAATAAAAGATAGTGCTTTTTGCCAAGCCATTTAAAAATCAAATTTAGCTGATCTTGATTGTTTTTAATAAAAACATTATCTAATAATATTTCTTCGGGATCAAACAATACTAAAAATTTATTATAAAATCCACTATTTTTTGCTAACTCCTTTAGTTTAGAATCATCAAGATTATCATGATTTTCAAGCTTTTCAACAAACCAATCTTTAAATTCATTCAGCTTTTCTGAAGAAAGCGTTAATCCTAACACATTATCATCAGCAAAACTTCTAACAGTTTCAGGAAATTTGACCATAAAATTACAAATAGAGAGCTCAATCATTTCTATTTCATTGTAGTTTTTTTGATCATGATCACCTAAAGTGCTTTTTCTAACGATTTGCCTATTTTGAACTAATTTACCATTATATTTGTATAAATTTTGCCAAAGTTGCTCTTTAAAATAGCGCCGAAAATTCGTAGAGAGCATTTTATCAGTTATTTGATCACAATAAATCATTAAATTATGCTCTAATTCCGCTTTAGATTCAGCTGAATTATAATCTTTACCATTATATTCTTGTAACCAAATTTGTTCTGACAAATTAACCCTCTGCGCTAATTTTTTATTAAAAAGACTAGCGCCTCCTTTTTTTATAATATCATCTGGATCTTGCGATTTAGGTAAATTAATAAATGATATTTTTTTATTATGCTCAATTAAAGGCAGAGCTATATTCACTAATTTACGACCGGCTCTTTGCCCAGCTTCATCACCGTCAAGGCACGCTATAACTTCATCAGATGATTTCCATAATTTTTGTAAATGTTTTTCATTAACAGCAGTGCCAAGGCTTGCAGAAGCCTCGCATATTCCTGATTTATGTAGGGCTATAACATCCATATAACCTTCAACAATGATAGAATAATTTGTTTTATAAGATGCGCTAGTTGCAACATGCTCTCCATATAATATTTCACTTTTTTTAAATATTAAAGTTTCAGGAGAGTTAATATATTTAGGCAAATAATCACCAAAGGCTCTCCCACCAAACCCGACCACTTTATTGTATATATTACGAATCGGGAACATTATCCTATTGTTAAATATTTCATATATCCTACCATCTTCGCCCTTAGCTGCTAAACCTGATTTGACTAAATCTTTTAAAGGAATGGTTTTCTTCTCAAAACATTCAATTAATTCTCCTTTTTTATGAGTATAACCTATGCTCCAGTTATTTCTTGTTTGTTTGTCTACCCCTCTTAAATCTAAATAGTCAATTACTTCTGGTGTCAAACCTTGAATAAAATAATCAGTAGCTATTGCTAATATTTCATATATTTCCTCAGATTCTTGATATTGTTTTTGTTGATGAGGTGAAATTTTAGGCAACTCAATACTGTAGTCTTGCGCTATTTTGATCGCTGATTCTTTATAACTAAGGCCAGTAGTTTTAGAGACAAATTTTATAGCATCTCCATTTTCACCACACCCAAAACAATGGTAAAAATTTTTTACATCATTTACTGAAAAAGACGGGGTTTTTTCTGAATGAAAAGGGCATAAACCAAAATAATTTCCTGATTTTTTGGTTAAAGATATTTTTTGCCTGACAATATCAGAAACTCTAACTTGTTGCCTTAAATGAGCATAAAATTCTAGCGGAATAATCATAAAATTTCAATTTATAGGATAAAGCGAAAGATAAAGGTTAGCAAACAATAACCAAATGGAATAGAAAAATTATCATCAATTTTTATTTGTTTAGCATAAAATTCAAGAGCAGTAACCCCAGCACAAGAAATAATAATTATTATAAAACTAGTATTATAATGAATAAAAAAATAACTTACTAAACTAATAAAAAAACTAGAAATAAAAAATGTTGCAGTTCCAATTAGTGATTTACCATTAGACAGGGGAGAGCCAAATTTTATGCCAATTAGGGCCGCTAAACAATCAGATATTACCAATATCAACCAAGAAGTAATCGCTAGATCTTTGGCAAAAATTACACAAGTTGAAAATAAGCCAAGCGCCATGTAACTTGCCCCACTTAAGTGCAAACTGCCAGATTCTTCGCTTTTTCTAAGTATTTTACCAAAAAAAAAATCAACTACCCCTTTAATTTTATCGTTATGATGCCTAGATATATCTATATAGATTGCCATAATCATAAGTAAAAGTAAAAAAAAGCTCATGATTAATTTCGAAGTAAATAGATATAATAAAGGAAAGATCAGAGCATATAAGTGAAATAACTTTCTTTTTGTTTCAAATGCAAAACCTTGATGTTCCATAAAATAGCTTGCTGCAATTTGACAAAATAAACTAGTATAAATATACTGCAAATCTTAACTTAAACAAGTAATTAATATGTTAAAATTTCCGATCACAAAAAAAGGCTTCGAACTGATGGAAAAAGAACTTAAACAATTAAAGTATCTGGAAAGACCAAAAATCATTGAAGCAATATCAACTGCTCGGGAATTTGGCGACTTATCTGAGAATGCAGAATATCATGCAGCCAGAGAGAAGCAAAGTTTTGTTGAAGGAAGGATCTTAGATCTTGAAGATAAAATATCAAGAGCCGAGGTTATAGATATCACAAAATTGTCTACAAATAGTGTAAAATTTGGTGCTACCGTTAAACTTATTGATGATGTTACAGAAGAAGAGTCGACATATATAATAGTTGGTGAGTATGAGGCTGATATAACAAAAAAACGGGTTTCTATACAATCTCCTATAGCTAAGGGTTTAATAGGAAAATCTGTTGGTGATATAGTAGAAATTAGGGCGCCAAATGGAACAAAAACGTTTGAAATACTTGAAATATCTTATAAAGATATTTAGATATACTATAAGAAGAAAGCAACTAATCATTTAACATTCTAACAAAATTATGTTACAATGAAGTTTGAGCATTGTGTTTGTATTTTTTAAATAATCTTAAAAAGAGTTATGACATTAGAAAAAAATTTACCAGTAATATCTTCTGCTTCAGGCTTTAATGCTTATTTAAAAGAAGTAAATAATATAGATTCGCTAACACCAGAAGAAGAGTTTTTGCTTGCAAAAAATTATCATGAAAATAATGATTTAGATGCAGCCCATAAACTAGTGCTAAGTCACCTAAAGTTAGTTGCAAAAATTGCTATGAAATATAAAAATTATGGTTTACCAGTTTCAGATCTTGTATCTGAAGGTAACATTGGTTTGATGCAAGCTGTAAAAAAATATGACCCAGATCTCGGTTTTAGGTTATCTACCTATTCTATGTGGTGGATAAAAGCAGCGATTCAGGAAT
This sequence comes from uncultured Rickettsiaceae bacterium, assembly GCA_964352655.1. Lineage (GTDB taxonomy): Bacteria > Pseudomonadota > Alphaproteobacteria > Rickettsiales > Rickettsiaceae > Megaera. The sequence continues at coordinate 4,276 of CAYGSI010000032.1, read as the reverse complement.
ATATTTTGAAATCATGGTCGCTAGTGAAAATTGGTACTACTTCAGCTCAGAAGAAAATATTTTTCAGCCTTGGTAAAATTAAACGTCGAATAATAAATAATCATGGCAGAGCCCTTAATAATGAAGATTATGAAAATATGGCGAGCGAGCTGGGCGTTTCAACAAAAGAACTAGAACAGATGGATCAAAGAATCTCAAGCGGCGATTTATCACTTAATAAACCAGCTGGTGGTGATGAAAATGGTGCAGAATTTATTGAGCTTTTACCTGAAAAAAAACTAGGTCAAGAAGATCTACTTGCTCACAAACAGGATATCAACAATAAAAAAATGGTACTTGGCGAAGCAATGAGTGTTTTAAATGAAAGAGAAGCTAATATTTTATCTGCAAGAAGATTGAGTGAAGATCCACAAACTCTTGATAATTTGAGCACGAAATATAATATTTCTAAAGAACGTGTTAGACAAATAGAAAATCGCGCCTTTGAAAAAGTTCAAACTTATGTTTTATCTAAAATATCTGACGATGGCCAACTTAAAGCATTGAGTGGCTAAAATTTTTAGTTGATATTATATAAACTGTTGCAATATGTTATATAGCCTTGGTGTTAGCGCGGCGCTTAGAGTACCGAGTTGCCTTGCAATATAAAAAACTCTCGCCATATGTTATTATGTACCTGTTCAGTCAATGAGTTCAAGCTGTCACTAGATTAGACAGCTGCAGGAATGGATTTTGATCAGTTTTTTTTCAAGTTAAAAAGAGAGATATCAATCTTTCAAGAAAATGATTACCCCGTTCGGATTGTGTAAAATAGGAATTTTTACGATAAACGACATAGTGCCTAATCTGCTGCTGAACATGATTATTGGTTAATGGTATGCTATAGGGATCATATAGAAAACGCCACATCATATCCTCTGCCTTCATTATAGTCTTGGCCTTACGAGCTGCGCTTTGGGCGTCTGGCAGATAAGCAATCTGATTTAAATAATACCATGCTGCTTTACTTCAGGATATGAACTACCTGTAAATCTGGCAAAATCTCTACGTAAATGAGCCAACTCATCAAAGCTTTTACCAACGGGCCTTATTCGTATAAAATCCTTATATCCTAATACGCATATCTTTTCGTAAAGGATTTGCAAATTTAATATTATTCTTTATCAAAAAATCAAGCCATTCTTTGGCTCATAAATTCACGATCGGCTAGCAAATATCTGATCCTTTAAAAAACTATAGACTCTCTGGTTTTTAGAGCTATGCTTAGCCTTGTCTATAATAACAAGAGAAAGGCTTTTTGTGCTTACTGAACAATTCTCAATTAAGCTCATTATAATGCTAGCAAAACATTCTTAGTTTTGATTTTTTCCAAGAAATCTGTAAGATCAGCGATCGAACTAGTATATTATGCATCGTAAACAAATACATCCTTATACTACTTCAAACCCTTATTTTCAAGCACTTCTACAACTTAAATCTAACAAAATTGTAGGGTACTATGGCCAGCAACTGGTCCTATTTTTGGGGGCATTACGACATGATTTCCTTCCCAGACAGGAAATCAAAGCTACACTAGTTAAAATCAAGCATCAAGAGCTAGAAATACACAAACAGCAGCAAATTACAGGACCTGGCATATAATAGTTGCTCCCGACTAATTAAGCTGCTATACTGAATTAGTCGCGACTAATTCAGGATATACGCAGAATGAGACGGTTATATACAGATCTGATAGATAAGCATTTTAAACAAAACTCTCAAATGCTGTTTCTTGTTGGAGCAAGACAAGTGGGTAAAACAACAGTTAGTAGATTGATTCTAGATCAGCACAAAGAAGCAATCTATTTAAGCTGGGATGTCATCAAAGACCGTCAATTAATATTGAGTGGTCAAGATTTCATAGAAAATATTTTGTCATCGAATATGTTACGTGATCAAAAGCCACTGATTGTTTTTGACGAAATACATAAATATACAGACTGGAAAAACTACCTTAAGGGTTTTTATGATCTATATAAGGACAAGTTTAATATCATTGTAACTGGAAGTGCTAGACTTGATGTGTATAAAGCTGGTGGAGATAGTATGATGGGCAGATACTTTCAGTATAGAATTCATCCTTTATCAGTAAGAGAATTAGCAAATACTGAGATATTATCAGAAGATATTACGGAACCAGTAATATTATCAAATGATAAATTTCAAAATTTATATAAATATGGTGGTTTTCCTGAACCATATTTACAGGCCAGAGATGATTTTTTGCAGCAATGGTATTCTTTTAGGGATAAACAATTATTTTCAGAAGATATTAGAGATTTATCTAATATTCATGAAGTTGGGCAGCTAGAAGTTTTAGCAGCTATATTAAAAGAACAAGTGGGGCAGTTATTAAATAGGTCAAACTTGGCACGAAAAATACAGGTAGACGCCAGCACAATATCAAGATGGATTACAGTTTTGGAGAGGTTCTTTTTTTGTTACACTATAAAGCCTTGGAGTAGTAATATTACTCGGAGTTTAATTAAAGAGCCAAAAATATATTTAAATGATTGGTCTTTAATAGAAGATAAAGGCGCTAAGTTTGAAAATTTTATTGCATCACATCTATTAAAGAGCGTTGATTTATGGAATGATCTTGGTATGGGTAAATATGGATTATTCTTTATTAGAAATAAGGACAAAAAAGAGGTAGATTTCTTAGTTGTTAGAAATAACAAGCCATGGTTTTTGGTAGAAGCAAAATTATCAGCGAACAATAGAATTTCCAGCAACTTAGAATATTTCCAAAAGCAACTAGCATGTCCTCATGCTTTCCAAGTTGTTATGAATCTAGAATATATAAATAAGAATTGTTTTAATTATAAAACACCAATTATTGTTCCAGCTAGTACCTTTTTATCTCAGTTAGTTTGATATACTCCGCATGTCTAAAGACAGAGACTAACTAAGGCTCCAATAGCTATCTTTTTGCTCTGATTTTGGTTCCAGCTGCTGCTCTTCATCTATAACCGACATTAAATCACTGCTTGTATTTACATCTTTATCTCCATTCATATTAGGGGTAGTTTACGGGAAACTGTTAAAAACCACGCTAAGCTACCCCTACCCTACTATACTGAATTAGACGCGACTAATTAAGGATATACCCAGAATGAGACGGTTATCATTAATTAAAACTAATTATCTCCATAATGACTCCACATACGTATCACTTTAACATTCTTCTCTTTTTGCAATATTTGATACACAAGTCTATGCTTTAAATTGATTCTTCTTGAATAACAGCCATCAAGGTCTCCAGACAACTTTTCAAATGGAGGATAATCTCGCCATGGATCGTTTGCAAGTATTTCCAGTAAAGCCTTAGTTTTATCTTTTAGTCCAAGATTATTAAGTTTCTTTGCATCTTTTTGTGCATGCCTAGTATAATAAACCTTATACATTACCAATCCAGTTCATCAGAACATTTTTCTATTGGTGTATCCATTCCTTCTTTTAAGGATTCGCGCATTCCTGGAATAGATAATAAGTACAATGTCTCTTGCATAGATTCATAATCTTCTTCTGATATAATCACTGCTTTATTGCGTCTGCCTTTTATATAAACTGGCTCATGCGCCTCTGATACTTGATCGACGATTTTATATAATTTTGATCTTGCTTCACTAGTAGTATAAATTTCCATAACCTAATATCTGTAATTATTTTGTCTTGACTCATCGTACCATATATAGTACGTGTTGTAAAGCGTTACTATACATATATTTCATGGAACAAGGCCTGGGACTAATTGTCATACATACTCGCTTGCTTCTGATCACTAAACGCGACCTCAAAAAGAAGTTTTTCTCCTTCTAACAAAGGATTGTTTTTCTGGTGATTAGGAACATCTTCGTTCGAGGAATTGTTAATAATTTCTTCGATTTTTTCTACAATTTTTTCATCAGTTTTTCCTTTAATTCTAAAAAGCTCTGAAGTTATAGTTGATTGTTGGGTTTTTAGATTTTTGGGGGCACTAGTTTTTGATTTTTTAGTTAATTTTAAAAGGTGTTTTTGGTAAGTTTAATCCAGTAATTATTTTGTAAATTTTAGCAGCATCTTTTATGACTGACTCTAAATTACCAATATCCTCAGCAAGAGAGATCAGTTTTTCGCTATTTACTTGGTAATTAATATCTTCCATTATAAAGGATTAAATTTTAAGTCGTTTAATTTGTTCTATAGTTAAATCGGTTAATTCTATTATATCTTCTATAGGTTTATTTTTTGATAA
>CAYGSI010000031.1:0-13983 GCA_964352655.1 uncultured Rickettsiaceae bacterium | reverse complement strand
AATATTGGCCAGAGAAATTATCCGTTTTACACAATTAATTATACGTTACCTGTTTTAGTATAAAGTCAGGACAAAATCGGCGATTAAGCAATTTGAATTTAAATCACACGCTCAAGATACCGAAAGTAATTGGAATCTATATAAATTAATATAAAAATAAATCTTTCAGCTTGTAAAGCATCTAATCTAAATCCTCGCGATAAAATGACCGGAAGATTATCAAATAAATTCAGTATGCATTATTTATTTTTGAAATTATCGCATATTTTTATCCTTTTTTCAGACGCAGGTAGAAAGAAATTACCTTGCATACCATCAATTTTTATATCAGTCAAAAATTTTGCAATTTCACCATTTTCAACGAATTCTGCAACCGTTTTTATTTTCAAATCTTCAGCCAATTTAATTAATGCTTCAACAAAAAATCTGCTATGTTTATTATCTAAAATATCTTTAATATAACTACCATCAATTTTGATAATATCAATAGGCAAATTTAGTAATTGTTTAAATGAGGTAAACCCCGAGCCAAAATCATCTAAGGCAAATTTACAACCATATTCGTGTAGATTATTAATAAAATTCTTAGTTGTTTCAAAATCTTGATTCAATGACGTTTCAGTAATCTCAATAATTAACCTGTTGGCAACATCGTATTTTTTCAATAAATTTACTATTTTTTTGAGCAATTTTTTATTAAGTACGCCAATATTAGATATATTAACAGATAGTGTGATCTCTTGATTTTTATGTAACTCAATTATTGCCATTTCCACTACAGTAAAGTCAACTATACTGATTAAACCCTTGCTTTCAGCATCTATTATCATTGGCCCCACAGATAACCACTCATTATTCTCATCTTGTACTCTTAGTAAACATTCATGATAAATTACCTTTTTAGTTTTTCTGTCAACTACAGGTTGGTACATAAATTTAGCTTCTTTCTTAAATAACAAAGAGCGTAAAAGATTTACTTTTTTATTTCTCTCACGTAATTTTTCGATATTGATTGGATTATCATCATAACTGTAATAATAAGATTGATCGCTTGAAATAAAATTAACATAGCTAAGTAATGATAAAATCTTTGTAACGTCTTTTGTCTCATTTTGAGGAAATTTAATCGTACCTACAGAACATCTAAGATAGCTTTCAGAAAAATTACCATCAACATACAGCTGCACCTGAGAATAAATTGAATAGGCTAATTTCTCGGCGATTTTTATATTATCTTTTATTAAGATATAAACAGTAGTAGGAGCTGCAGATATTTTTAAGAAATATTCGTTTGCTTCCTTACAAGCGATTTGGATAATATCATAGAATTTTTGAATAACATTCTCAGGTTGATCAAGCAGAATGTTTAATTCATCTTTATTAAGTAACTTAACAACCAGAAGAATACCAGATCTTTTTTTATCTATTTCTTGTTGCAAGCTAAGAATTATATCATCCCTATCTGTCATAATTTTTTCTGTATTATTTTTATTGAAGATGGAAAATATAGATGCTTGTCTTTTAATCATTAAAACATTATTATAAATCAGTGATAATGATATGTTCAAGGAGTTGTAAATTTAATGAATATGGAAAAGTTAATCAAAGACAAATTGAGTGTTTTAAAACCACAATCATTGCAAATAACCAACGATAGTCATTTACATCAAGGGCATAGTTCTAGCCCTAATAATGGCCAGTCTCATTTTACTTTAAAAATTAAAGCAGATTCAATCTCAGATAAAAAGCTCATTGAACAACATCAAATTATTAAAACTTTACTAAAAAATGAATTTAATGCTGGTCTGCACGCTCTTTCAATCAAAATTATGAAATAGATGAGGCTCTTATGCAACAAAAGGACATAGTAAGAATATTATCTGGAGGAGCAAAAATTGTCAAAAAAGCTTCAGATAATGTCAAAACTCAGACAAGTAACTATCTTAAAAATGAAATTTTAAAAAATGAATTTGTTACGCGTGAAGAATATAAACAGCTACAAAAATTAGTATTTAAATTGTTGAATGAAATAGAATTATTGAAAAATAATAAGAAATAGATGATTTGTTGTTATTTTAGCCCAAGCTTGATTTTATTTTTTTACAATCAATATAGTTTTTGTTAGAATTTAACTGAAGTTATGTGGAATATTTTGAAGCTAACTAGTTTTTTTAATAAAAATATGAGGTATCGATATGAGCAATAATAATCCTTTTGAATTTTTACAATCTTTTATGAATCAGGAAAAATTATCAGATTTTATGAAGAATTGTACAAAAAATATTGATCCTGCTACTTTCAATGAGGCTTTAAAAGAAAGCTCAGAGAATATAGCGGCAACGAATCAACTAGTTTCAGATAGTTTACAAATGGTTGCTAAAAAAAGCGCAGATGCGTTTCAAAAAAATACTTCTGAAATGTTCAATGCAATGCAAGAAGCTTTATCAGCCGGTGATGTTAAGCAAATGAGTAATTGCCATCATAATTATTTAAAATCTACTATGCAAAATAATATAGATAGTACAAAAGAAATGTTAGATATAACTTCCAAATCATCTAGTAAGATTTTTGATGTTTTTGCTAAAAACATCTCTAATAATTTACAGAAAAATTCACAAAAATAATTTGATATATTGAATTTGAAATTAAATTTTATAAGCAAGTCCTGCCTTTATTTACTTATAGTAAATTAAATTGAGGTTTGCGTATTATATTTAAAGTTAATCAAGACGTCATAAAGTGTTACAAGAGCCATAAATCCCCTTGGAGCTGTGGTTCTTTTATCCGCATAGCTAGTAATATTACTATAGTTATATATTTATCGGAAGTTGGCGACCTGTTTGTTGACCTCGGCTATCGCGGCAATACTTAGCACCGATTATACAAAATTTGATTTTTTGCATAAAAATTTGTCTTGCTCAAAGTTTATGAGCAATTTTGACGGATGGACTTGTAAGTTTTATGGATTTTGATATAGAATATTTTGATATGGATTCCTGCAGAATTGAGCCTTCTGCAAATTCTTTTGGGATAAAATTGTTACCTATCTGATCGGTATATACCCACAATAAATGGCTCCCCGGGCCGGATTCGAACCAGCGACCTAACGGTTAACAGCCGTTTGCTCTACCGCTGAGCTACCGAGGAACAACACGATTTATTACGATTATTTGAGATAAACTAAGAAATAATTTAGCTCTCATAGCTTATAACAAAAATTTTGTTTCTCGTCTAGTTTTTTTTACATTTTTATAAGCAGAGCCCATTCAAGTTCTACTACAATTATGGTAACGTATAATTAGCCGTGTAAACCGATGGATTTTTTAGGCCAATATTGGAAGGCAACAAGAGGATATCGTTGCCAATTATTAGTCTCAAAATCATTTATAGGAATGTTGCAAGCTAAAATAAAGCTTTAGATTTTATAAAAGCTTTGTAGAATAGACTTTATAAGGTTTATAAGGTAATTATTATATCATCACATCAATATCGAAAGTCCGGAAGGTTCTATCAAAGATAGAAAGCTCAAATAATTACAAGGGTTATGGGATTGATCGTTTATTTAAGTACTTACTGCTACAGTTTATGGAAAATTTATCAGACAGAGAGCTTGAGACATATTTGAGCGATAGCACTTCTGCAAAATGGTTTTGTGAGTTTGATTTAAAGGAATTACGAAAAATCAGTTTGCAGCATTTATGCAGGCAATTTGCTTCAATTTAAAAAGGTTAATCGTGATTGGTTCTCCACCAAGATTTTTGTTATGCCAAGGGCAAATTACGTCAAAAATTTGAAAAATCACAACAAAACTAGCCGAAAACCACCCCAAATTTATCAAAATGTAAGTTTTGAGGCTACGAATGATCCATCTAGCAACTTTGTGCTATAAATTTTTTGCAAAAAAAAGCACTTTTTGAGAATTCAATAGACCCATAGTATCTTTGCTTTTTTGCGCCTAATCTGAATTACGATATTTATCAAGAAAATTCTTGATAATCTCTTCATCACTATCGCTCATTATAAAATTGTTACCTTCATTATCTTCATTTAATTTATTAAGTTTTGTTATCAAAGTTACGAGTTTATTCAATGTATCAACAATATTCTCTTTAACCTTAAGAGCATTTTTAGATTTATCTTGGCTAACCATATCAAGCTCTTTCTCAAGCAAAAAAATTATTTTTACTATAAAATCATATAATTTATCTACCGTGTTTTTCATTCATCTGATTCATTTAAAATAATTCTATCGCCATCTTTTATTGGGTTTAATCCAACAAAATTTCTTTTTTCATTTAAAGTCATAAAAGAAGCCGCAGCAATCTTAGACCATAAATTTTCTCGACGCTCGGTTAAGGCAGATATCGAATCTCTATCAAAATCAATTAACAAATCTTCATTAAACCAATAAGAAAACCAATTACTAAGGCTATCTGATAATTTATCAAGCAAAGGTATTATATTTTCTTCCCACAGTGCAAGTCTTGCTTCTTGCATATTACTATAGGTATTATCTCCATTAATACCAAGAAGTTGAGGTGGAATATTAAATGCTATTGCAATATCTCTAGCACTTGAGTCTTTCAATTCAATGAATTTTTCAAATTTTTCTGCATTGTTAGTTTCTTGCCATTTTAATCCACCTTCTAGTACTAGGGGTTTGCCAGAATTAGATGCGCCGCTAAAATTATCATAAAATTGCTGTTGCAATCTTTCAAATTGTTCATCGGTTAAATATCCACTACTATCCTGAAATACAAGTGCGCCGCTAGGTTTTGCAGCATTTTTAAGCAAAGCTTTGTTCCAATCTAAAATTTGTGCATATAAGTGAATAGCTTTTGCAGCAGCTTCAAGTGCTGATAGGCCATGTAAATTGCCCGATGGATGATAATTTTTTATTTGCAACACTCTGCTCATTCTACTTAAATTATCAATTGGAAAAATTTGTTCTGAATTTGCGCTCTTATATTTATAAGCAATTAATTTATGATGTTTTATTATTAATTCCATAGATTTTGGATGTAATAAACTGATAGATGATGGTACATGATTTTTAGCTCCAGATAAAAAAAGGTAACTATTCCCGTATAAAAGCAATGTTGAGATAAGCTGCGTAAAAAAATCTGCTCCAGAAATTTCTGGATTAGGGTTTTTTAACAATCTTGCCAATAAATGATTATTTACTAATTTTGATCCATTTAGCGTTTTTTTATATACAAGCCAAGGTACATGGCTTGCAGATGAGGCAATTAGACTAACACATCTATGAACAATAACATTATTCATATATTGTTCTGGGCCTATTTTATCTTCTAGAGAAAATAAATTTTCAGGAAAATCAATTATATTGGATGATTTAACATTGCGGTGGTTTCTTAGCTTGTTAATATATTTTTTTAACATAAAATAATAATAAATTAAGTTGTAATTTACTGGTTATACAATTTTTAAGTTGTTTCACTAATAGTTATAGTATTAATTGGTTGACTTAATTATGATATAAGTATATTTAATTACACTACAAAATTTGTGGATTATGATTATGAAAAAAACCTCACTATTAATTTTTATATTGTTATTTAATATTTCTTCAGTGCTTGCTGCGCAACCTTTAGAAGCCAAAATCAAAAAAGCGGTTGAAGAATATAAATCATCACGTTTTTTAAATGCAACTTACATATTTGTCCAAGGTGATAAAATAATATTGAGTGGAGCAAATGGTGTTCGTTCGATTAAAACCAAAGAGCCACTAAACTATAATGACCAGATGCCTGTAGCATCCATAACAAAAACTATGACTGCAGCTTCAATCTTAAAATTACAAGATAAAAAACAGTTAAATGTAAATGATGTAATATCAAAATACTTAGATGAAAAATCAAATATCTGGAACCAAGGGAAGGTGCCAAATTGGGCTAACCAAGTAACTATTCATGATTTGTTGCTACATAATAGTGGATTAACTGAATATTTCATGAATTTAAAAATAGATCTTAGTAAATCTCACACAGAAATAAACAAAGATATAGCAAATTTTGCTGCATCACATGAATTGAAATTCACACCTGGGTCAAAATTTGAATATAATAATACTAATTTCGTGTTATTAGGTTTAGTTGTTGAAAAAGTTAGCGGTAAAAAATTAGCTGATTTTTTCAATGATGAATTATTTACACCAATTGGCATGAAAAACACTAGGTTAGCTAGTTTAAGTGAAGCTGTAGAATCACAAATAAATCCAGACAATTCACCTTTTCCAACACGTTATTTTGTAACGCCTAATGGTACTAAAGAGCCAGTAATGAATGAAGCAAAATCTGAATTTATTATGGTTCCTTTTGCAGATGGTGGCGTAATTTCTACTACTGAAGATCTTATTAAGTGGCATAAAGCCTTACATAATGGTAAAATATTATCCAAGGAATCTTACAAATTAATGGTGAAAAAACATTGTCAACTTCCTGACAAAGGGCAAACCAAAAATAACCTTGGTTATGGCATGTTTATTTCTAGTTTCTTAAAAGAATGCGATTGTTATCATCATGCTGGTAATGCTCTTGCTATAAGGGGTGAATCTGGATATATACCAACGCATAACTTTTACTATGCTATCTTAAGTAATACTATGAATTATGTACCCAAAGAAATGGCAGATAAAGTTGATATGACTAAATCAGAAAATAATTTGGATATTAGTTTCTTTTTAAAACATATATTAGAAGCAATAGATAAATAATGAAGATCATTCTTGGTATAGAATCAAGTTGTGATGACACTGGAGCTGCGATAATTAATTCGGAGCTCCAAATTCTTTCAAATATCATAATTACACAAACAGAAGAGCATAATTTATTTAAAGGGGTAGTTCCAGAAATTGCTGCTCGCTCTCATATGAAAAATCTTAAAAAAGCAATAAATAACGCCTTAAACCAATCTAATCTACAACTTAATGACATTGATGCAATAGCAGCAACTTGTGGACCAGGATTAATTGGAGGGGTCATTGTTGGTACGATGTTTGCTAAATCTATAGCTAGCGTTTTAAAGAAACCTTTTATTGCTGTAAATCATCTTGAAGGTCACGCGCTTACGGCAAGATTAACAGAAAAGATTCAGTATCCTTATTTACTTTTACTTGCAAGTGGTGGACATTGTCAATATGTTGCTGTTCTTGGTCTTGGAAAATATAAAATTCTCGGACAAACTCTAGATGATGCAATGGGTGAGGCCTTTGATAAGGTCGCAAAAATGATGAATTTAGGTTTCCCGGGTGGGCCTGAAATTGAAAAAAGAGCTCTTTTAGGCAATAAAAATAGATTTTCTTTTCCTGAGCCCATGATTAACAAAAAAAATTGTGATATGTCATTTTCTGGTTTAAAAACTGCTGTCATGCTAAAAATTCGTGAAATGAACAAATTATCAGAGCAAGATATTTGCGATATATCAGCAAGTTTTCAAAAAACGATTGGCAATATTATTTATAAAAAAACGAAATTTGCTATGGATCAATACGCTAAATTTGCAAAGGAACGACAATTAGTTATCGCTGGCGGAGTAGCTGCGAATAAATATTTGCGCTCTGTCTTAACACAAATAGCAGAAGAATATTCGTATAATTTTGTTGCCCCACCACCCAAATTATGTACAGATAATGCTGCCATGATAGCTTTTGCTGGACTTGAAAGATTAAATTATGGTATAGTCAGCAACATGAGCTTTAAACCAAGAGCTAGGTGGAATTTAGAAGAACTGTCTTTAACAAATCAGTAATTTAAATATAGATGGATAAAAAAGATATTTCGGGTTTTGAACTAAATAAAATTGCTGCTGCTATTTTACTTGTGTGTGTCGTTGCAATGCTAACTGGCTTTGTTGCAAATATCCTGTATAAGCCAAAATTACAAATATCTCAAAGGGGTTATCAAGTTGAAGTAGCAGAGTCAACTGATGTTGCTTCAAATCAAGTTAAAAAAGAAGAAGTTAATATACCAGAATTAATGGCTAAAGCTAACGCTGATTCTGGGGCAAAAATAATTAAAAAATGTGTGTCTTGCCATAGTTTTGATGAAAATGGTGCAAATAAAGTTGGTCCAAATTTATGGAAAATTGCCGGTGGCCTGAAAGCAAAAAACAAGGATTTTGCCTATTCAAGGGCTTTCCAATCTTTAGAGGGTAAATGGGATGATGAAAGTTTATATAAATATTTAAATAAACCGTCTAGATACATCCCTGGTACTAAAATGTCTTTTGTGGGCTTGAGAAAACCAGAAGATATTGCCGATGTAATAGCATATCTTAAAGAAAGGGCAAGTTAGAAGTTCATTATTTAACAATTTTTTTGATGAATTTAGTAAAATCTTCAATGTTAGTAAAATCTTTATATACTGAAGCAAATCTTATATAAGCGACTTCATCAATTTTTGCTAACCTATCTAAAATAAGTTTACCAATTTTTTTAGTTGGAATTTCCTTTGTTGTTGCACTTCTAAGTTCAACTAATACTTTGTTGGTAAATTCCTCAATTTGTTCATCAGAAAAATTCCTTTTTCGCAGAGCAGTAGCAATTGATTTAGCCACTTTTATTGGATCAAAAGGTTTTTTTGTTCCAGATCTTTTTACAACGTTTAAGCTCCTAAGTTGAGTACGTTCAAAGGTGGTAAAGCGTCCTTTACATTGAGAGCAAAAACGCCTACGCCTTATAACCTTTGCTTCCTCGGTAGTCCTCGAATCCTTAACATTAGTATCGGAATTGTTACAAAATGGGCATTTCATAGTTGCTAATTTTTGTTATAAATCGGAAATTTTGCATTTAACTCTTTTGCTCTATTTAATATCATTTTTTCAGTTTCAGGATTATGCTCAGAGATTTTAAGTGAATCTAATAGATCAGCAATCATATTACCAACTAGTTTAAATTCCTGCTCACCAAAACCCCGAGTAGTACAAGCAGCAGTACCAAATCTAACACCTGATGTAACAAATGGTGAAGTATCATCAAAAGGGACCGCATTTTTGTTTGAGGTAATACCAGCGCGGTCAAGAGATTCAGACGCCAGCTTACCGGTTATGTTATGGGCACGCAAATCAAGGATTACAATATGATTTTCTGTGCCATGAGTTAAGATATCATACCCTCTATTTTCAAGGGTTTGACCAAGTATTTGAGCATTTTTAATTACTTGATTAATATAAGTTTTAAATTGCTCAGACAAAGCCTCTTTAAAAGCAATAGCTTTTGCGGCTATCACATGCATAAGAGGGCCACCTTGCAAACCTGGAAAAACAGCTTTATCAATTTTTTTAGCGATTTCTTGATCATGTGATAGAATAATCCCTCCCCTTGGTCCTCTAAGTGTTTTATGAGTAGTTGAGGTAACGACATGAGCGTGGGGAAAGGGGCTTATATGCGCACCACTTGCAACTAAACCTGCAATATGTGCAATATCTGCCATTAAATATGCCCCCACTTTATCAGCAATTGTCCGGAATTTAGCAAAATCTAACGGTCTTGTATAGCAAGAAAAACCCGCAATAATTAATTTAGGCTTATGTTCTAATGCTAAACGCTCAATTTCATCATAATCAATCAAATAATTTTTAGAATCAACATTATACATCACAGACTTAAACCATTTACCAGACATATTTGGATTAGCACCATGAGTTAAATGTCCTCCGCTATCAAGAGACATACCCAAAATAGCATCTCCAGGTTTAAGTAAAGCTAAATATACCGCCTGATTTGCTTGTGAACCTGAGTGAGGCTGTACGTTTGCATAAGCACAATTAAAAAGCTCTGTTACACGCTTTATGGCTAAATTTTCTGCCTTATCTACTTCATCACAACCACAATAATATCTTTTACCAGCATAACCTTCAGCGTATTTATTAGTCATAACCGAACCTTGTGCAGCCATCACAGCTCTGCTTGCAAAATTTTCAGAAGCAATAAGTTCAATATAGTTATTTTGTCTTTCTGATTCTTTAATTATTGCTTCATATATTTCAGGATCAGTTTCTTTTATAAAATTTATATTCTCCATATATTACCTCTATACATATTTGAGTAAATAATTTAATCTTTCAAATTTTATAATCTAAATTTTTTTAACCTGCAAGAGCGGACATTATAGATTGCTAATTTATGTTATAAATACTGAAATTAAGTATTAACGCAAAGCTAATCCAAAGAGTGTAAGGTAAAAATAACAGAAAGATTTTCTTTTTTTTTCTACTACAAAATAAAAATATCACTGAACAAAACCAAATTATCATTAAATTAATTAAAGCCAGGCCAATTTGCTGAAAATAAAAGAAAGTCGGCGACCATAATAAATTAAAAATGAACTGGATAATAAATATTATTAACAGCTTCTTACTTTGTTCTTTATCTTTTAATAAGATACCTAAAACAGCTCCTATCATTAAGTAGAGCGTAGCCCATACTGGTCCAAATAGCCAAGATGGAGGATTAAAATTTGGTTTATTTAAATTCATGTACCAAATAGTATCTCCCGAGCCAGAAAAATATCCCGATAACATACCAAGAATCAAGCATAATATACCACCTATAATTTCATAATGGTAATTTTTAATATGGTTACTCACAGCATTTTTCTAAAAAATTAACAAATTCTCCAGTACTATCAACGTTAAATTTAATGATAGCTGGCAGCTCATATGGATGATTCTCTCTTAACCAAGTTTCTAACTTAGGCGAAAGTTTGCAACTAGTCTTAAAAATTAAGTAATATTCATCATCCTCTATAATTTTCCCTTGCCACATATATAAAGACAAGCCTCCGGGGATAATATTAACACAAGCTGCTAGTTTTGCCTTAATAGCAGCGCTGCTCAAACCTTTAGCCTCTTTTTTATTTGATATAGTAGTATAAATAAGACAGCATTTTTCCTGATTCATTTTATATATCCTAACAAAATATTAATCTTAACAAAACCCAAATTTTGTTTTATTATCCATGATTTTCTCAATAACAACAAAAACAATTAAATTCAAATGAAAAATAACAATTATTTTGTTGCATCGCAACTTAAAAACTCAGCTTGGTCTCCTTGGGAATCTAATATTAAAGAACGTCGTATACTTAAATTTATTGAAAAAGGAGATTTAAAAAAAATACAAAAATATATCAAAAATTATGATATTAATATCAATTGGCAAGAACCGAAATCTGGTTCATCTTTTTTGCATTACGCATCATTATGTGATCAACCTAAAATTGCTGAATATTTCATTAATGAAACAGATATTATGCTTGATTTGACTAATAAAGATGGCTACGTAGCTCTTTGGCAAGCCTATAACGATTCTAAAACAGTGTATCAAGTAATAAAAAACTCAATATCCAAAAAACCACTTCTTATGGAAAAATCAGAAGATTCATCTACTGAATTATATGAACATGATATGCAAGACGATATGGCACTAATTTCCGAAATGAGCGATGTAATTTTTGACTCAAGCACAGGTAATTATTGATTTTGTCTTATTTCAAGCCAGCATTCAATAATTTGATTTAAATTATCATTACTTACTTCAATTTCATGATCTTCAAATTCATTCAAAGATAAAACCATTTCTTTCAAATATAATAGTCTATGTTCAGGTATCTCTTCATCAAAATAGTTTTCTTCTAATTTTTCGGCTATTTCATCTATATCTCTCCAGTGCATAAAACTTCTATAATAAATTATTGAATATTGAAATCGTTACTACTATTACTATTTAATCGTAACTACCACAAAAAAAATATTAGTATATAATATAAAACAAAATATGTTAATTAACTGAGGTTATTATGCAACTATCTACAAACATAATAAAAAATACCTTAGATGAATCTTATCGAGAGGATTTTGGTATTAATGGTGATATTACTTCAGAAGCAGTAATAGATGAAGCCATAGAAATAGATTTTAAAATATCAGCAAGAGAAGATATAATACTATGCGGAGCGAATATTGCTGAATATTTTTTTAACAAAACAAATATTCATTATCAATTGCATAAAAAAGATTCAAATGAAGTTAGTGCAGGAAACGTAATTATTTCAGGGCATGGTAATGCAAGAGACATATTACGTTTAGAAAGAGTAATCCTAAATTATCTACAAAATCTCTCTGGCGTTGCAACATTGACAAATAAATATGTTCAACAAATAAAAGGAACAAAAACAAAAATATATGATACACGCAAAACTATTCCAAACCTTAGGAGATTACAAAAATATGCTGTTAGATGCGGTGGTGGTTATAACCATAGATCTAGCCTTGATAGTAGCATTTTAATCAAGGATAATCATATTGCTATATGTGGTGGAGTCGCTAAAGCTTTAAAAAAAGCTAAATTGGTAAAACAACATTACAGTAATATTGAAATTGAATGTGATTTAATATCACAAGTAAAAGAAGCAGTTGAAGAGGGAGTAAATATTATAATGCTTGATAATATGACCTTAGATAAAATTATAGAAGCTATAAAAATCATTGATAAACGTTCTATTGTTGAAGTATCTGGCGGCGTAAATTTAGAAAATATCTCAGCTATTGCTGCAGCTGGCGTAGATATCATTTCTGTTGGCAAGCTTACTCATTCAGCAAGATCTGTAGATATAGGGCTTGATATTTAAAATTATGACTAAAAGCAAAAAAGTAAATTTAAATTTTAAAAGGCGGCTAACTTTATATTATTGGCGTTTTATTAGTATTATTAAAATCAGTATATTTTTAGCCATTATAACTTTGTTATTTACTAATTTTTTTACTATTCAGCGACAAAAAATCCTTAATACTCTCATTAACCTAAGCGCTAAGCATGGTTTTGTGCTTAAAAATATAATAATAGAGGGGCATAAAAATATTTCTATAGAAGATATCACCGCTATTATAGAAAAAGAAAAACAGCTCGCTATTTATTCTTTAAATCTTGATGAAATACGCCATGATATTGAGGATAATCAATGGGTTAAAATGGCTTTAGTTGAAAGGAGGTTACCAAATTCCTTATATATAGCAATAATAGAAAAAGAGCCAATCGCTATCTGGCAATTTCAACAAAAACTTTATTTAATTGATTCTGATGGAGCGAAAATTACCTCAAAAAATATCAATAAATTTCCTAACCTTTTACAACTTGTGGGGGAAGATGCAAATGTTTATGCCTCAAGCTTAATAGAAGATTTATATCAATATCCAGAGCTTGCCCAAAAGGTAATATCTGCAGTAAGATATGGCAAGAGAAGATGGGATCTAAACTTAAAAGAAAATATAAATGTAAAGATGCCTGAAAAAAATTTTGCTAAAGCATATCAATATTTACATTTTTTAAATAAGCAAAATAAATTATTCAACCAAAATTATAAAAAAATTGATTTAAAAAATCATGATAAATATTACTTTGAAAAAATAAATAACAATTAAAATTTTTAGAAAAAATTATATAATTAACCCAAATTATGGATAAGGAAGAAAAGAGTTGAGAAGTTATTAACCCCTAGGTAGATTGTATATTTGTACAACTAACAAAAACCCGAGATTTAATAACATGTGTAAGTATACTACAATTTTTACAATAGTCGACGATTTCTGTAAATTTTATCAGGAATGGAGCAGGGCCATTAAATTCTCAATCAGAGAAAGTCTCTAGAAGTTTGAAAAAGCAATGTAAAGCGCTATTTTAAAAAGTTGAAAAAACTAACAAAATAGCGCCAATGAGAAACATACTACACTATTTAGGTAAAATCCATGATAGCCGTAAGAAAGAAGGTAGAAGATATAAAATAAAATCTATTTTATCACTAATACTACTAGGGTATACGGGTATACATCAGGTTGCACTAGCCTTGCGGGTGTTTATAGGTTTGGAAAATAATTGAAAAAGCGAGAGTTGTTAACGCCAGGCCACAAGCTCGGTAACGTATAAAAACTTGTGTAAAATTAAACTATGGGCTAAGCTAGTATAGC
>CAYGSI010000030.1:0-14859 GCA_964352655.1 uncultured Rickettsiaceae bacterium | reverse complement strand
GCTATAGGTTGTGATTTAGGTTAGAAGGAGTTTACACAATTAGATATACGTTACCCGATTATTAGCAAAGTTTAACTGTTACGTAATACAAATTTGCAAAAAAATTTAAGTCTTTAGAATTTAATTATCGATAATATTCATTTCTAAATCTTGGGAAAGTACCTTAAATAATTCATCACCAGAACGTGAAAACCATTTATTACCTTTTTTGCATGAAAAATGATACGGGCCACTAACCGGTGAAGATAGCCAAATCTCTTGCAGAGATGGTTGTTTATTAATAACAAAAACCCCTTTATTTGTTGATATATTCAATATTTCACCATTTAAATCAACATCAATTTCGCCTGCTAAGTCATATTTTTCAACCAGCTCAGCTATTTTATTAATTATCCTATGAAATTCTAATCTATAATCTTTATCATTCATAATTGTTTAAGTTTAATATATCTCGCATTACATAAAGACCTGGCTCTTTGTTATTTAGCCATTTTGCACCAATCAAGGCACCTTCAGCAAAAACTCCCCTAGTTAGGGCTTTAGCACTAATTTTAAAAAGTTCAGATGAATTTGCAAAAATAACTTCATGCTCTCCAAAAATTCCTCCAGCTCTAACTGATGAAAAGCCTATCCCTCCATGCTTTCTTTGTTCATGATTAATTTTATTAAAAAGAGCAACTTCTTTAAAATTTTGCTCTCTTGCAGAAGCTATATTCTTGCCAATAGCAATTGCAGTACCAGAGGGAGAATCTTTTTTTAGATTGTGATGATAATCGATAATTTCTGCATCATAATTTTCTAAAATTTTAGCTGCGCGCCCAGCAAATTCTATCGCTAAATTAGCTGTAATACTAGTATTTGGAGCATATAAAATAGCAATATATTTTGCAGCTTCTGCTATATTTTGCATTTGCATATCATTAAAACCTGTTGTGCCTATCAGTAATTTTGTTTGAGTTTGTTTGGCCGTTTCGAGCAAAGGATTTATTGCATCAGCTACAGAAAAATCAATAACTATATCTGATTTACTACATATTTCGGTCAAATATGAGTTATCATCATTTTTTGTAATTTCACCAATAATAGAAAAATCATTATCAAATTCTGCAATTTGCAATACTGCCTTTCCCATCTTGCCTTGCGCGCCATAAATAGCTATTTTAATCATCATTTAACTTCCTATAATTTTTAGCATAATAAATAAGAGGTTTCTTATCACTTACTAATATCTTAGTTTTTATCACCTCACCAATAAAAATATAATGATCTCCTGCCTCTATTTGATTATATTTTCTACATTCAACATTACTTAAACATCCAGAAAGTAAAGGCACAGCTAAATCATTTAGTGTGTAATCTACATCCTGAAACTTATTGCTGATATGCTTAGCAAAATGCTCTGCTATCTCACCTTGATCAGCAGCTAAAATATTAATAGCAAAATAGCTTGAATTTACAAAAGCTTTAAAACTACCTGCTTTAACATTCAAACAAAAAGAAATCAAAGATGGATTCAAAGAAACAGAGGTAAAAGAATTAGCCGTAAAACCATATAACTGCTCATCATATTGCGTAGAAATAACCGTAACACCTGTTGGATACTTACCTACAGCTGCTTTAAAATCATTTTCTGTCACTCAAATCCCCATTTTTCACTCAATAACTTAATAGTGCCGTTTTCTTTCAATATTTTAATAGCAGTATTAATATCGTCTTTATATTCTGAGCCTTTAGGCATTGCAATAGCAAAAACTGACGATAACTCATCTGCTACAAATGCGTTTAAAGTAGCATTATTTTTTACAAATTTCTTAGCTTGCACCTCTTCTAATATGATAGCATCTATCCTTCTAGTTTTTAATTCTTCTACTAACATTAAATTATTTACAAGACAACTTACTTTAAAACCATTTTTAGTTGCTAAATCACGCGCAATCATGTTCCATGTCGAACCAAGCTGAGCACCAACAACATAGTCTTTGGTTATATCACGAACATTATTAAACTGATTTTCTGATCTATGTAAAATTGCAATTTTTGAGCTAAAATAAGCTTGCGAAAAATCTACTTGCTGCTTTCGCTCTTCAGTAACAGATAAACCAGCAATAGCAACATCAATATTACCAGTAGAGAGACCGGCTATTAAGCTATGAAATTCCATATTTTTGAATTCTATTTCTTTGTCTAAATATTTTGCAATCTCTTCCATTAGATCAATATCAAAACCAACAATATTACCGTCTTTTACAAATTCATAGGGAGGGTTATCACCGCTAGTACCTACTATCCATTTTTTATCAGCATTGTTTTCAGAACAAGCAGATAATAACAATAATATAAAAGAAAATAATAAAATTTTAAATTTGTTCATCACCATATTCTATGAAATAGTTATTAAATTGTAATATGAATAATTTTTCTTGTAGTAAATTTTCAAATCTTTTACAAATCAAATAATAATCTTTCAGGATTTTCAATAGATTGCTTCACTTTAACTAAAAAAGTAACAGCATCTTTACCATCAATAATGCGATGATCATATGACAGCGCCACATACATCATAGGTCTGATTTCTATTTTACCATCAATAGCTACAGGTTTTTCCAAACTATTATGTAATCCTATAATACCAGTTTGTGGTGGGTTTATTATTGGTGTTGAAAGCAAAGAGCCATAAACTCCACCATTAGTTATCGAAAAAGTTCCACCCGTTAATTCTGTCATTGAAAGCTTTCCTTCTCGTGCTTTTGTTGCCAAAGCAGCTATTTCTTTTTCTATATCGGCAAAACCCATTTTATCAGCAGCTTTTACAACTGGCACTACCAGCCCCTGCTCAGTACCGACAGCCACACCAATATCATAGTAATATTTATAAATTATTTCCTCACCATCAATTTCAGCATTTACCGATGGAACTTCTTTTAGGGCATTAATCACAGCTTTAACAAAAAATGACATAAAACCAAGTTTAACATCATGTTTTTTTTGAAAATCATCACGATAATTTTTCCTAAATTTAATGACATTAGACATGTCTATTTCATTAAAAGTAGTCAAAATTGCAGCTGTATTTTGTGAATCTTTTAAACGTTGCGCAATAGTTTTTCTTAAACGTGACATACGAACCCTTTCAACGGGCTTCTCTTGATCATCATTTATATTACTAACAGATGTTTCTTTTAGATCTTTTTTTGAATCTTTATTTGCCAGAGCCTCAAGCACATCTCCTTTATTAATTCTACCTGCTTTGCCAGTTCCACTAATAGAACTTGGATCAAGATCATTTTCGCTAATTAATTTTTTAACAGATGGCGGCATATTCTCAACTAATTCGGATTTTTCCTCCGTATCAAAATCATCTTTTTTAGATTCTTTATTAGATGATTCATTTTTATCATCATTAGAATCAGCTGCTTTTGGACTAACTTGAGCTTTTGCTCCAGGAGCGATCATACCAACAACTTCTCCTACAGCAACGGTTTCATCTTCTTGTTTTGCTATTGACTCTAAAACACCTTCAGAAGAAGCATTTACTTCTAAAGTTACTTTTTCGGTTTCAAGCTCAAGAAGTAATTCATCTATCTTTATAACCTCACCTGCTTTCTTATGCCATTTTGCAATAGTCGCTTCAGAAACTGACTCTCCAAGAGCTGGCACTATAATTTCAATACTCATATAATTCTCCGATAATATTTTCTATTTAAATAACTTATTTGCTAAATTTTTTTGCTCTTTATTATGAATATATAAATAACCCACTGCTGGTGAAGAAGAGCGCTCTCTACCTACATATTTTATAAAATTTTTCACCCCGGCTTTCGCAAGAGCTTCATCCAACATAGGCCTAATAAATTTCCATGCTCCCATATTAAATGGCTCTTCTTGACACCACACAAACTCCTTTGCTTTTTTATATTTTAAAATAATTTTAACTACCTCATCTTCTGCAAAAGGGTATAATTGCTCTAATCTAATTAATACTGTATCTGTTTTTTTTAAATCATTTCTTGCTTCCAATAAATCATAATAAATTTTTCCAGTACAAAAAACGACTTTTAAAACTTCATTAACTTTGATTTTATCATCTATTTCATCAATCACCGGAATAAAATTACTCCCATCATCTAGCTCAGATAAATTAGAAACAGCTAACTTATGACGCAATAAAGATTTAGGGGACATAACAATTAAAGGTTTTCTAAAATTACGCTTCATTTGTAATCTAAATAAATGGAATATAGAGGCAGGGCTAGTAGGATATGTAATATACATATTATTTTCTGCGCATAATTGCAAAAATCTCTCAAGCCTAGCTGAGCTATGTTCAGGCCCCTGACCCTCCATGCCATGTGGAAGTAAAACCACTAAACCACTCATTCTAAGCCATTTTGTCTCTGCTGAAGAAATAAATTGATCAATTATGATTTGCGCTCCATTGACAAAATCACCAAATTGAGCCTCCCAAATAACCAAATGATTCGGATTAACAGTTGAATAACCATATTCAAAACCAAGCACACCATATTCTGATAAATTACTATCCGCAATTTCTAATTTTGCCTGATCTTCTGAGATATTATTCAAAGGCAAATATACCTCATCTTTCTCTTGGCTATGTAATACAGCATGACGATGTGAAAAAGTACCACGCTCAACATCCTGTCCAGTCATTCTAATGGCTATTTTATCACGCAAAAGAGTGGCAAAGGCAAGTTGCTCAGCTGTTGCCCAATCAATTGAGCCGTTATTTTCTAAAGTCTCTTTCCTTACCTGAAATAATTTTGCCAATTTAGGATTTAGAGCAAAAGAATCAGGAATATTACAAAGCTTAGTACCAATTTTTACTAATTCGATTTTAGCAACACCCGTAGCAATCTTATGATCATTTATACGATCAAAACCAGACCAATGCCCCTCCAGCCACTGAGCTCTAGGTTTATATGATTCAATTTTGTTAAAATCTTCATCTAATTGTTTTTTAAAAGCCTGTTTTAAATTTGAATAAAAATCCTGCTGAATCACACCAGCTGCAACTAATTTTTCTGCATAAATAGCCGCAGGAGTTTGCTTAGCTTTAATTACTTTATACATTACGCTCTGAGTATACATAGGCTCATCGCCTTCATTATGACCATATTTCCTATAACAAACAACATCCAGTACAACGTCACGACCAAATTTTCTTCTATATTCTGTCGCTATTTTAGTGGCTAAAATAACAGATTCTACATCATCACCATTTACATGAAAAATAGGTGCACCAGCCATTTTAGCCACTTCAGTACAATATCTGCCAGGCCTTGTATCATAAGGATTAGCTGTAAAACCAATTTGGTTGTTAATAATTAAATGTAATATACCACCAACATTATAAGGCGCCAAACCTGACATAACAAGCCCCTCAGCTACTACACCCTGGCCACAAAATGCTGCATCACCATGAATTAAAATACCAATTATTTTATTTCTATCACCACCAACATCATCTTGTTTTGCCCTAACTTTACCAGCAACTACAGGATTTACAGCTTCTAAATGTGACGGATTAGGTACTAAGGACAAATGCACATCTTTTCCAGATGATGTTTTTTTATCAGAAGAATAACCCATATGATATTTCACATCACCAGCTACATCAAGTTCAGTTGGAAATGCGCTGTTACCCATAAATTCAGAAAAAACAGCAACATAAGGTTTTTCCATAACTTTAGTTAATGTAGATAACCTTCCCCTATGAGCCATGCCGATTACAACATCTTCTGTACCTTGCCTTGCAGAATAATCAATCATAGCATTGATGGCTATAACAGCAGCATCACCACCTTCAACTGAAAATCTTTTTGCACCAGGAAATTTAGTATGCAAATATTGTTCAAACCCCTCTATCTCCACCAAATCTTGCAAAGTAGATTTCTTAGCTTCGTTTGATCTATCATCATGCACATTCATATTTTCAAACATATTATAGAGCCATTTTTGCTCTTCCATATTTTCAATATGAGATACCTCAAAAGCCACAGCACCAGAATATGTTTTATCTAATATATCAACTAGCTCCTGAAGCGAAGCAGTCTCTAAATCACCAAATTCACCTGTGATGTCAATTTTTTTTGCTAAATCCTCATTTTCAAAACCAAAATCACTAAGATTTAACTTTAACTCCTCTTTAGTTTTTAATTTCTCAAGAGAAAGCGGATCAAGATTAGCTAAATAATGCCCCCTTTCTCTATAAGCTTTAATCATAAATTTAGCTTTTAGGGAATATTCATTAATTGAGGGACCATCTGATAGAGCAATATCAAGTTCTTTTAATGGCTTTTCATGATTAATTTCTGCAGAAATAACTTTTGCTAAAGTCTTTGCCGAAACAAAATCAGCTTGCGAAACGAAAAAATCAACCCAACTCTTATCAACAGAGCTAGGATCTTGAAGATATTTTGCGTATAATTCTTCAATAAATACTGCATTAGCACCAAATAAAAAAGTTGAATCGCTAAAATCTTTCGACATTTTTCCCTCAAAAACAAGTATTTATTTTATTGTCGCCTGTAATTATTAATTTCTTAAAATATCTCGATTATAAACTTAATATCCATTTAACAACCCCAGCTTTATCTCAAGATATCATAAAACCACTATAATTTTCAAACAAAGCTCTTTAAATTTAAACTATAGATAAGAAGATTTATATTATTTCAGCCTGAATTGCCGCTTTTTAGCAAAAAATACGTCAAATATCTATCGATATTCGTAAATTTTTATAAAAGTTTTTACTAATATATCCTTGCTTTATCTTAATATAATTATATACCAAAATAATTAAAAATGTGTAGAGAATTTTATGTGAAAGCGTTGCTTTTCATCATAACTTTTCTTATTAATCGGGAACCCCCAATCTAATCTGATAGGCGCCACCCTTGTTACCCAAACAACACCAAAACCAATAGAAGTTCTAAGACTTTTGTCATTATGGAATCCTAAAGCTGTCGCAGCCCGTGAGTCAGCATCCCATAATGCACCAGCATCTGCAAATAGCACACCAGTTACATTAAATTCTTTGGGCAGCCCAGATGGGAAAAGTAACTCAGATGACAAATTATAATATTTTTGCCCTCCTAACCCCTCACCTGTAACTTTATCACGCGGACCAACACCACCAGAAGAAAAACCCCTTAATGAATACTCACCTAAATTAAATCGATCAGATACCCTTACTTTTTGACCACTAAGGCCACGAATATCACCAGCACTACCAGATAATTTCAAAGTATATTTATTCTCAAAGAACGATTTGAAAATTTTTGTATCCAAATCATGTTTTAAATATTTTGTATCACCACCAACCCCAGCAAATTCTTGAGTTAAGCTCAAAATATAACCATTTTTAGGAACAACCATACTATCTAATTTATTATAGGTTAAAGTATGAGAAACTGAAGAAGTAATATATTTTCCCAGCTGCTCTCTTATGAAAACAGAAGTAGAAGAAAGCGCACCATCTAATTTATCTCTTTTAACTGAATAACCAATATCATGTGACAAATCTTCTGTTATATCATAACCAAAATTAACGCTCCCTCCCGTAGATTCTTTTTTATAATTTTGCTTACCGCCACTAAAGCCGCTACCTCTACCATTTTCGCTATGGAAAACACTAAAACCAAGTTTTAAATCTCTATCCATAAAATTAGGATCGGTAAGGCCAGCATTATAACTAACATTTTTTCTGCCTATCTGCGCACCAGCACTTAAATATTTACCAGTACCCAAAAGATTGCGCTCTAAAAATGAAATTCTACCAAATGGACCACCAGAAGAATTATAACCAATGTCAAGACCTATAGAAGCAGTAGATTTTTCCTCAACATTAATATCAATATCATATCGATCAGCTCTTGCTGTAGGAGAAATTCTCAATACAAGGTTTTCAAAATAATCTAAATTCCGTATATTTTGTTCGCCTCTTTGGAGTTTACCTCGATCAAACACATCACCTTCTGCAATTTTAAATTGATTTCTGATCACCCTATCTTCAGTTTTCAAATTCCCATCAATATTGATTTTATTAATAAACACTTTATCAGCTCTATCAATTATTATTGCAACATTAACAACCCTTTCAACTGCATCAGCTTTAATATCAGGGTAAACCTCTACTTGAGGAAATCCGCGACCAGCTAAATAATTTGAGATTTTTTCAGCAACCTCGTACATTGTGCTCATATTAAAAGTTTTACCCCGCTTTTTCGGAAGAAACTTCTTAAGTTTTGCATCTTCTATACTACTTAATTTGTTAACTAAGGATATATCGCCAAAATTATATTTCTCACCTTCTTCAATAGAATAAGTCAAGATAAAACCTTCTTTTGTAGGTAACAAATCCGCTGTCACTGAAATCATCCTAAAATCAGCAAAACCAACTGAATTGTAGAAGCTACTTAAAAGATATTTATCATGCTCTATTCTATCAGGATCATAACTATCATTAGTTTCTAAAAAGCGAAACCATCGAGATTCTTTAGTTAATATTATTGATTTTAACTCTGAATCTGAATAATTTTCATTACCAGAAAAATAAATATTTTTAATACCAGTTTTTGGTCCTTCAGTAATTTCAAAAATAACCTGAGCAGTATTATTTTGTTGCAACTGAATTTTTGCATTCACACCAACTGAAAATCTACCAGAACGCTTATAGATCTCTTTTATCTTCTCAACGTCAGCTCTAACCCTATTTTTTCTTAAAGACTCACCAGCACCAGTCGAAATTTCATTAATAAGCATGGCGGTCTTTACCTTTGTATTGCCAATAAAAGTAACTTTACTAACAAAAGGTGTTTCCTTAACATCAATCTGCAAAATACCTTGAGAAAAATTTAACGAAACAGTTTCAAATAAAGAAGTAGCATATAGGTTCTTAATTGCACTATTTTGCCCTTCTGCCGAAAAAAGATCACCTTTATTAAAACCTAGATATTCCTTAACAGTTGAAGACTCAATACGTTGATTACCGCTTACTACAATTTCTTTAATTTTGCTAGCAGCTACTGCATTATTCAAAACAAATAGGAAAGAAACTATAACTAACAATTTTATAAATTTAATCACGATTGCCTCAATTTTTCTAAATAATATTTTTTTATAAACGCCAGCGAATTTTAGAACAAAACCATCGCTATCCTGAACTTTTATAACATCTAAGTAAAAAAATACAAGTAGTAAAACACCAAATGAA
The DNA here is from genome assembly GCA_964352655.1 of uncultured Rickettsiaceae bacterium. Classification (GTDB taxonomy): domain Bacteria; phylum Pseudomonadota; class Alphaproteobacteria; order Rickettsiales; family Rickettsiaceae; genus Megaera. The sequence goes on along the minus strand of CAYGSI010000030.1, from coordinate 5,624 downwards.
TCAAAGATTCATAGATTTTTTTACAGATGGAAGTTTTAATACATTTTATCCTTAATTGATTGCTTAACATATTTATTTGAACTTTCTAAGTATCTGTTAAAAAAATGCCATATAGAAAGATTATGCCCATGTTCATTTAAAGATTTTAAAAAAAAGCTAGGCAAATTTAAATTATGGATATTTTTTTCCTTATTATTTAATAAGATAATTTCAGCATTATCGTGTAACCAGTTAAAGTCCTTTACATAATCGCTTGGAGCATTATTAATATCTGATTGTAAATTCACTCTAGAACAAAAAGAGTCTTGTTTTTTTATCACTTTATCATCTTTTCGTGTTAAATAACATTTATATATACCAGTTTTATAAAAATCTTCACTATAAGAAAATTCCCAACCAATATATTTCATAAAATGATACAGAATCTTTTCTAAAAAACTTAATTTAAGATTTGTAGCAATAACAGCAGCAAGTGAACGAAAAGAATTACTATTAATTTGACGAAAATTTATTGATTTAGAATTTTTAAAATACTCATTTACACTATCTTGTACTGCTGCGCCAAGGGAATTACCATAAAATATAATATTAGCAGCATCTATTCCTTTAGCTAAAAGATATTCAACAATTTTGATACCATCTTCAATAATATCATCCAAAATTTTTGTACTACCAGTGCTTGATTGGAACCCTTTGGGATTGAAGCCAACGACTGATGACCCCGTTTCTTTTGCAATTATTGCCATCTCACGAAATTTACTTTCATAATATTCACGCTTTCCTCGAAAACAAATTATGTATAAACCCGCACCAGGTTTATCATTACTAAATTTTTTATTAGGTGTTATAATGACAGCATCAATATTGTGCTCTCTATGAGCTACAAAATGCCTAGTTAATCGTAAAAATTTAAATTCATTATAATATATAGCGCCAGGTTTTTTTTGTTGCGCTACAAAATCGGCAAATATTGCTTGTTTTGATTCTCCCACATAACCCTTGCATTTATACCAGTTTCTAGAATATGTTGGATAAATTTTTTTAGCAAAATAATGACGAAAAAATTCTTTAAACATAAGGTCTAAAATTATATTATCTGCTAAACTATACTTCAGCTGCTAACAATTCGACATCATTTTCTGCCATGGAAGAGTAAAGATAGAAACCGCTCACACAAGATAATATGACCACGCATGTAATCATTTCACTATTAAATTGTATATTACCTGGAGCTTTACGGTACATTAAATCAAAAATTATATCTTCAAACATCTTAATATTTTATTATTTATTTTTTAAACCAGCGCATAAATCAAGTAATTTTTGTCTAAATTTACCTTTAGTAATAGGCAAAAAATCTAAATTATTTTTTCTTAAATCTTCCCCCCTGGTTGGTAAAATAGAACATATATTTATTAAATTACTATCCTTAGCACACCTTCCTCTGGGGATATTAAGAATTTTTGCGCATTCTTCACGAAAAATAATCAATTGCAGTAAATTATTATAAAAAACCGTGGTTTTATTATCAAGTTCCATTTTTTGCAAAATCCTATCAGCAGAAAAATGATATGATTTTATATCACATAATTTTGCATTCCTTGCATTATAATTATCCCATAATCTCCGGCTATCAATCATTTCAGATAATATTCTATGTAATGGAATTAAAAACTCCGTATCACGAATAGCATAATTTAAAAGTTCTTTGCTAAGAGGGCGCGTTAGCCAATTAGCTTTTTGGAAAGTTTTATCTATATCAATATTTAAGAGCAATTTACATAATTTTTGATATCCCAAACCTCCACCTAAACCACACACTCCAGAGGCAGTTTGAGTATCAAAAACATTTTTTGGTAAAATACTAAAAATATTTAAAAATATTTCAAAATCCTGGTCTGGCGAGTGAAAAACTTTTAAAATATCATGGTTATCAAGAAGTTGTTTTAAAGGTAATAAATCCATCCCAGACATTGCATCAATAATTATTTTTTGATTATGTGTACTAATTTGAACGATGCTTAAAATTGCATAATAAGTGTTTCTGCGATCAAATTCAGTATCCATATAAAGGATTTTTTCTTTACTAAGATCCTGACAAATTTCCTTTAATTTTGATTGTTTATTGATAAAGATCATGATTTTGATTGCCCAAAATGTCTATTTTATATATATATTGTTACTAATTAACTTAACTTAAACAAAAATAATTGTTAAATATTATGCATAAATACAGAACTCATAATTGCAACGAACTCACCAAAAATATGGTTGGACAAAAAGTAAAACTATCTGGCTGGGTTCACAGAAGAAGAGACCATGGTAATTTATTATTTATTGATCTTAGAGATCATTACGGCATAACACAACTAGTTTTTACTGATCAAGATTTAGATTTAAAAGTTAAAGCAAGCCATTTACGTTACGAAAGCGTTATTACAATTGAAGGAAACGTCGTAGCTCGTAGCGCTGAAACCATTAATACTTCACTAAATACTGGTGAAATAGAAATTGCTGTAGAAAAATATATCTTAGAATCTGAAGCAGACATGCTGCCTTTAAATGTTAATTCTGAACAAGAAGCACCAGAAGATATCAGACTGAAATATAGATTTTTAGATCTAAGAAAAGAAAAGATGCATAATAATATTATGCTTCGTTCTAAGATAATCGAATATATTAGAAAATATATGACAGATCTAAATTTTATAGAATTTCAAACACCCATTTTAACAGCAAGCTCACCTGAAGGTGCCAGGGACTTTTTGGTACCTAGCAGATTGCATCCTGGTAAATTTTATGCCTTGCCCCAAGCTCCTCAGCAGTTTAAACAGATGTTGATGATGTCAGGTTTTGATAAATATTTCCAAATAGCGCCATGTTTTAGAGATGAAGATTCAAGAGCAGATCGCTCACCCGGAGAATTTTACCAACTGGATATGGAAATGTCTTTTGTTACTCAAGAGGAAATTTTTGCTACGCTTGAGCCTTTAATGTTTGAATTATTTAGTAAATTTGGCGATAAAAAAGTTGCAAAACCACCTTTTGCTAGAATAGCTTATGATGAGGCAATGCTTAAATATGGTAGTGATAAACCCGATTTACGAAACCCAATAGAAATTACCGATGTTACCAAAATTTTTGCTGACTCAGCATTTGCAGTATTTACTAAAGCTATAGAAAAAGGTTCTGTTGTACGCGCTATTCCTGGGTTCAAAGTGGTGTCTAAATCCCGCAAATTTTTTGATGAACTTGGTAATTTTGCTATCGAAGAAGGTGCATCAGGCCTTGGTTATATTAGCTTCACTGAAGAAGGGGAAGCTAAAGGGCCAATTGCAAAATTCTTAAATGATGAACAAATAAAATTATTAAAAGGCCAAATGAATTTACAAAATGGTGACGCTGTATTTTTTGTTTGCGCTAAACAATCTGAAGCTGCAAGACTTTCAGGAAAAATTAGAAATAAGCTTGGTGTTGATCTTGAATTAATTGATTATAACCGTTTTGAATTTTGTTGGATTATTGACTTTCCTTTTTATGAGTTAGATGAAGAAAATAATAAAATTGACTTTAGCCATAATCCATTCTCTATGCCACAAGGTGGTATTGATGGTCTATTAAAAGCTAAAACACAAGAAGATTTACTAGCGATCAAAGCATTGCAATATGATATTGTTTGTAATGGTATAGAATTATCAAGTGGCGCAATTAGAAATCACAAGCCAGATTTAATGTATAAAGCCTTTGAAATTGCTGGATATTCACAACAAGAAGTTGATAAAGAATTTGGTGGTATGATTAGAGCTTTCAAATTTGGTGCCCCCCCTCATGGCGGTATAGCCCCTGGGATTGACAGAATAGTAATGTTAATTGCAGATACAGTAAATATACGCGAGGTAATTGCCTTCCCTCTAAATCAGCAAGCAGAAGATTTGCTGATGGGAGCGCCAAATTATGCTGAAGAAAAACAATTACGAGAATTAAATATTATGCTATCGCCTTCTGTTCGGAATAAATTAAAAGAAAAAACTTAAAAAAAAATGACTGATAAACCAAGATCAATCAGAGGAATGAGAGATCTTTTTGGCCAAAATTTTCATGCTCATGAATATATTGTCAAAACAAGCAAGGAACTTAGTGAAATTTATGGCTATGAGGGTTTTGCTACTCCTTTGCTAGAATATACTAAGGTCTTTGATCGTACTCTTGGAGATAGCTCTGATGTTGTAAGTAAAGAAATGTATGATTTTCTTGACAAAAGCGGTAATTCCGTTGCCCTACGCCCCGAATTTACCGCTGGTATAGTTAGGGCTATTATCAGTAACAATTTACAACAAAACATACCTTTAAAATTATTCTCACATGGTCCTGTTTTTAGATATGACAGACCACAAGCAGGTAGGCAAAGACAATTCCATCAAATTAATTGTGAATATATTGGTGCAAACACCCCTTATTCTGATGCTGAGTTAATAAAATTAGCACAACATATACTCACAGAAATTGGGATAATAAATGATATAACGCTAGAGATAAATTCTCTTGGCTGCCAAGAATCAAGAACAGCTTATCAAGGGGCATTAGTCAATTATTTTAATAAATATAAAAATGAACTATCTGAAGATAGTCAAAAAAGATTGCTTAAAAATAATGCTTTGAGGATACTTGATTCCAAAATTCTAAAAGATCAAGAAATTGCATCAACAGCGCCAATTATTACCGATTATTACACTAAGAGATCAAAAACTTATTTTGATCAAACCCTAGAAAAGCTTGATATTTTAAATATTAATTACAAAATTAATACAAGATTAGCAAGAGGGCTTGACTATTACTGTCATACTGCTTTTGAATTTACTACAAAAAAATTAGGTGCTCAAGCTACTGTACTTGCTGGGGGACGATATGATTATCTTTTTAAATTAATGGGAGGAGCAGATATCCCAGCTATTGGTTTTGCCGGCGGAATTGAACGTCTTGCTATGATGATTAATCATAAAATAAAAAGCAAAGCAATGATATGTGTTATACCAATTGGCGAGGAATGCATAAATTATACTGTTAAATTTACTGATTATTTAAGACAAAATAATCTACCCACCCTTTTAATGCTAAAGGGTAAAATTCAAAAAAGGATTGAAAATGCTCTTAAATCAGGCGCTCACTATATTGTTTTTGCAGGAGAGGATGAGATGAAAAATAATAAATTCAAACTAAAAATTTTAACATCTAAAGAAGAGAAAACAATGTCAAAAGAAGAAATAAGCAATTTTATTAAACTATGAATTATTTAATTTTTTTATTTATTGCAGCTACAACATTAGTATTATTATCTGGTTTGATTTTTATGGCTATAGGCGGTAAAATTAATCGGAAAATGGGCAATAAATTAATGACTTTTAGAGTCGTTTTTCAAGCGCTTGCCATAATGTTAATTATATTTTTATACAAACAACAATCATAATTAACCGGAATATCTAAAGACAAAATTTATAGGATTTATTTATAATCAATTAGTCCCTCCGTCAAAATCCCTTCATCCTATATGCAGCAAGGGATTTTGACGGAAGGACTCCTTAAAAGCACCAAATCTTAAAATCTCAATTATTTATTAATCAAAACCA
>CAYGSI010000029.1:0-14927 GCA_964352655.1 uncultured Rickettsiaceae bacterium | reverse complement strand
GAGATAAGATTACCCCTTTTCTTAACCTCTTAATTCAGAGAATTTAATCGCCCTGAAAAAATATGCATTGCTAAAGAAGTATAGACAAAAATATTAGAAAATGATTAAGATGGCCTAAAAAAAGGTGATTATTATGGAAAGATGCAAGGGATGTGGTAACAATGAATTAGTAAAAAAGTGGAAAACAAGGCCGGCAAACAAAGATACAAATGCAAAAATTGCAGCTGTAATTATAGCGAAGGTAATGTTAGATTAAGGCACGAAATGGAGAAGCGTTTAAAAATAATCAAAATGTACCTAGAAGGCTTAGGAATAATGTCCATTGAAAGAGTAGAAGAAGTATCGAATCCACAAACTATATGATTGACTCTTATCTCGCTCACTTTAACAGGCAAACTAAGCAATATTCTAGGGTTTTCGATATAATAGAAAATTCTCTCATCTTGCTTTTCTTTAAAGATAGGTTATCTATACTTCTTTAGCAATGCCTTCTATGAATTTATATCATAACATATTATCTCTTTCGATGAGAATGTTTATTTTAAATGGTAAAATAACTTATATTAAGGCTAAATAAAGGTTGATTTTTAGATAAAATTACTGCATATTGTTACTTGAATTGATGTAAGGGCGATTAGCTCAGTTGGTAGAGCATCTCGTTTACACCGAGACGGTCGGCAGTTCGAGTCTGTCATCGCCCACCATGAATTTTTAGTTAATAACTATATATTTTACGGTAAATTATGAAAATAAATGTAAAACAAATATTTTTTGTTCTGACAGGTTTAGCAATTGTGACGGCTTTTTTCTTGTTTATGCAACATAATAATGTTGAAGCTTCTAAAAAAAACGGCAAAAAATTTGATGATTGGGTAGTCCAGTGTTCTGAAGGTGATAAGGAAAATAAAATTCCTGCAATATGTTTATTGACGCAGCAGATTAATGCTCAAGATAAAGATAAGCAAACTCAGCAAGTTTTAGGCTTATATCAAATTGGTTATTTTGGTGAAAAGAAAGAATTAAAAATGATAGAAACTTTACCTTTAGGAATTAGAGTTGATGCTGGTACATCAATTGTTAGTTCTAAAAAGCTTATAGCTCCAGGTAAATTTACGAGTTGTAGTACTGGTGGTTGCCAGGCTGTTGCAGAAATTTCGAATGATGATCTAAAAACCATTTTAAATAATAAAGAAAATACCGTTGTATTTATGAATTTGCAAGGTAGCGCTGTTGCTTTACCTTTTTCAACGAAAGGTTTGGAAGCTGGTTTAAAATTTATAAAATAACTAATATAGCTTATGGGATTTTTATCATCTTGTAAGGATATAATGGCTTAGTGTTTGTTAACATTAAAATTTGTAAATATTAGTTTTAAGCTCTACATTTAGTTATATTATATGATTACGCTTATTTAAAGATATAGTAAGCCTGAATTTGAAGTATATTATTTTTAAAGGCAAAGGGACTTAATATATAAAATGCATACAAGCAGACGAAGCCCGTAAATATATAGAAATATAATTTTAAGTGGATTGGTATAAAATTCTTAAAATAAACAGGTAGATCGTATGACAGAATCACAGAATACTATTTCGCCTGATTACCAAGAGAAGCTCGTTGAAACGTTCGAGCATATAAATTACCTTATTGATAATGATAAATTAGATGGGGCTATTTCTGGCTTACTTGATTTGCATCATGCTGATTTAGCTGATTTTTTAGATAATACAAATCATAAATTATATAATCTTATTCTGCCAATTATTGCTGATAAGATTGATCCGGAAACTTTGGTTTGGTTGAGCGATAGTAATAGACAGCCAGCTATTGAGGCTCTTGGTATTAATAAAGCGGTTATTTTAATTAATCAGTTAGATATTGAAGATTCAATAGAGTTGATTGACTCATTAAGTAATGATTTGAAAGATGCTATTATTGCACAATTGAAATTGGATCGGAAAACACAAATATTAGAAGGTTTTAAATATCCTGATAATAGTGTTGGTCGTATTGTTGAAAAGAATTTTGTTGTTTTTCAAAATCATTGGTCTGTTGGGCAATCTATTGATTTTTTGCGTAGAAGTAATATTAAGCAGGATTTTCACGCAGTTATCGTAGTTGATAATAAATATAAACCAGTTGGTGTTATATTGCTTAGTTCTTTGTTGAAAACTTCTCGGAATGAAAAAATAACCAATTTGATGAATGCTGATTTTAAAATAGTTGATACTTATACTGAAGTTGATGAGATAAGTTTTATTTTTAAACAATATGCCTTAACTATAGTGCCGGTGGTTAATAAAAAAGGTAAATTAGTGGGGAGTTTGTCGATTGACAATATGCTATATATTATTGAAGAACAAACAGAAAGTGAGTTTATGCATCTTGGTGGAATTAATACCAGTGATATATTTGATAATTTATATGCAACTGTAAAACATAGATTTCCTTGGTTGTTCATGAATTTGATTACAGCTTGTGCTACATCTTTAGTAATCAATGAATTTAGTGATACTATTAGTAAATTAATAGTGCTTGCAACTATCATGCCTATTGTAGCTAGTATGGGTGGTAATGCTGGCACTCAGGCAATGACTGTAACTGTAAGAGCCTTGGCAAATAGGGAGATAAATTCAGCGAATAATTTAAAAGTTATAATAAAAGAGATATTTGTTTGTTTATTTAATGGCATAGTGCTTGCGGTGATTGGAGCGTTTTTAGTATATTTATTATTTACGGATTTATATTTGAGCTTTGTATTTACAGCTGCGGTGATTATTAACTTTACTTTTGCTGGCATGCTTGGTTCTGCCTTGCCAATAATTATTGATTATTTTGATATTGACCCTGCTGCTGCGTCTGGTGTTTTTTTAACGGCGCTTACAGATGCGCTTGGTTTTTTTACTTTTCTTGGATTAGCGTTCTTTTTTCTTGTATAAGAAATAGAAGTGGAAATCATGACAAATTAAATCAATATGAAAGATTTCATAAGACATAATTTTATAAGGGTGTGGTGGCGTATTATTGATCAACAAACAATGATTGCGTTGATTATTCTTTCTGGTTTTAGCTTAATGTTGGTGGCAACTGCAAGTCCTGCCGTTGCTAATAGAATAGGGCTTGTTGATAATTATTTTCTCTTGCGCCATTTTATTTTTTTATTGCTATCTATGTTGGTAATGATAATTTTTTCCTTTTTAGATAAAAAATGGATTAGGCGATTTTCTATTTTGGGATTTTTACTGACCTTAATAATGTTGATTTTAGTAAAATTATATGGCTTTGAAGTGAAGGGAGCAACAAGATGGATCAATATTTTCGGTTTTTCTTATCAACCTTCAGAATTTATGAAACCATTATTTGCTGTTATTATTGGTTTTATATTATCACTCCAATACCAAGATGATTTTCCTGGGTTCAGAGTATCGCTAGTTTTATTTTTTATTGTAGCTGGTTTATTGATTACTCAACCTGATTTTGGTATGTTGGTTATGATATCAGTTATTTTTGGTGCCCAATTATTTGTTGCGGGTTTGCCGGTAATTTGGATATCTATAGCAGTTTTGTTTTCTTTGTTTGGTGTGGTAATGTCTTATATGTTATTGCCACATGTTGCTTCAAGGATTAATAATTTTCTAAAACCTGCAGAGAATGATAATTATCAGATAAATAAATCTTTAGAGGCTTTTGAATCTGGTGGATTATGGGGAAAGGGTCCTGGTGAAGGAACTGTAAAACAATTTTTACCAGATTCTCATACTGATTTTATTTTTGCTGTTGCAGGCGAAGAATTTGGCGCAATTATTTGTTTAATGATAATATTGATGTTTGCGTATATTGTAATTAGAGTATTAGTAAATTTATTATATGAAAATGATAAATTTGTTCAGATTGCATCTATTGGGATAATTACCCAATTTGGTTTGCAATCATTTATTAATATAGGAGTGACTTTAAATTTATTACCAACAAAAGGTATGACTTTACCATTTATTAGTTATGGTGGATCTTCTATGTTAGCAATTAGTATGGGGATGGGGATGTTGATTGGGCTTAATAAAAAGAAAGCATCCTTGATAAAATATAAATTACAAGATATTGATATTTAAATAATGATTGAATTATTAAACAACCGTTCTATTTTATCTTTCAAAGGGCCAGATAGTTTAAAATTTATGCAAACGATGGTGACTAATGATATAGTTAAAAATGATTATTCTTATAATTATTTACTTTCGCCTCAGGGGCGTTATTTATATGATTTTTTTATAATAAAAAACTCAGATGATGATTTTTTAATAGATATTCATTCTTCTTGTTCTAATTCTATGCAGCAAAAGCTGAATTTTTACAAGCTTAGAATGGATGTTAAGATAGAAGATTTATCGACATATAAAGTGTTATATGCACATTCTGCACCTAAAAATATGAGTGATTTAGATATCATATATAGGGATCCGAGATTTAAAAAATTAGGATTTAGGATTATAACGAATCATATAACAAATGATATTCAAAATGATAAAAATGATCTGTATGTTACTGATAAATATCATTTTGCTATTCCAGATGGAGTCGATGATTTAGCATTTGAGCGTTCGATTCCTACTAATTTTGGTATTGAAGAATTAAATGGTGTGAGTTTTTCAAAAGGTTGTTATGTTGGACAAGAAGTGATATCAAGAGCAAAATATCAAGGGGTGGTAAGAAAAAAGATTTTTAAATTAGTATCAGAAAATATTATTTTACCAGTTGGTGGTAAAGCAATATTTGATTTAAGTGGTAATAAAATAGGCTCTTTATGTTCATCAAAGGATAATTTAGGAATAGCTTTGTTAAATGAAGAAAAATATTTTGAGCTACCAGAAAAAATTGCTATGATCGACAATCTTATAAGTTGTAAGATATTTGTTCCCAAGTGGCGAAATAATTTAGCGTAAAATTTAGGAGACTTAATTAATAATGATTGAAACACGTTTTTATAAAAATAAAGGGCCTCTTAGATTGAAAGATATAGCAAAGGCTATTGATGCTGAACTGGAGGATGATGTTGAGAATATTGAGATAAATAATATAACATCTATTAAAGAAGCGAACAAAGGTGATATAACTTTTTTAAGTAATAAAAAATATTTGGCCGATTTGGCAAGTTGCAAGGTAAGCGCTGCTATTGTTTCTTTTGATTTTGATCAAGATTTAAATAATATTATTCTTTTAAGGTCTCATAATCCCTATTATTCATATAGTTTATTGGTTGAGTTATTTTATTCTTCAGCAGAGATTATAGAAGAAAAAATTGAAAATTCTGCTTATATTCATGAATCGGCAAAAATTGGTAAAAATTGTTATATAGGTCATAACGTTGTTATTAAAGCAAATGTTGAAATAGGTGATAATTCAGTAATTAAGTCTGGAAGTTTTATAGATTATGGTGTAAAACTTGGATCAAATGCCAGGATAGATACAAATGTGTCTATTTCTTTTGCTATAATAGGTGATGACGTTGTTATTCTACCAGGTGCTAATATTGGTCAGGATGGTTTTGGTTTTGCCACTCATAATGGAGTTCATAAAAAAATATACCACACAGGTTGCGTTATTATTGGCAATAATGTTGAAATAGGTGCTAATTCTACTATTGATCGTGGATCAATGAATAATACGATAATTGAAGATTTATGCAGGATAGATAATCTAGTACAAATTGGCCATAATGCGCATATTAAAAAGGGTAGCATTTTAGTAGCTCAGGTTGGTGTTGCAGGTAGTAGCACTATAGGTTCTTATTGCGCACTTGGCGGGCAGGTTGGTGTTGCAGGCCATGTTATTATTGCAGATAATGTTCAGATTGCGGGTCAAGGTGGTGTAATACAAGATATCAATGAGTCGGGGGTAATGGGTGGGACTCCTGCTGTACCAATTAGAGATTGGCACAAACAAACGGTAATTTTAAAAAAATTAGTTAAAAATAAAGGAAAATAACAAAATGGAAAATAACGATATTAATATTAATGAAATCATGTCTATTATCCCGCACCGATATCCTTTTTTATTAGTTGATAAAGTAACAAAAATCAAAATTGGTGAGTCTATAATTGGTATAAAAAATGTAACGGTTAACGAGCCGCAATTTACAGGCCATTTTCCGTCAAAACCTGTTATGCCTGGTGTACTAATTATTGAGGCAATGGCTCAGCTTTCTGCAATTTTAGTAGCAAAATCAATGCATAGTGTTGCTAATAAGGAGGTATTATTTTTGTCAATTGATGAGTCAAAATTTAGAAAAATTGTAGAGCCTGGTGATACATTAATAATGGAAGCTGATATCATGCAAAATCGTGGTCCTGTTTGGAAATTTAAAGCACGATCTAAAGTCGGGAGTATAATCGCTGCAGAGGCAATTTTTACTGCTATGGTTAAAGATAAAGAATAGGAAATAAATTATGATTCATAATAGCGCAGTGGTTGGTGATAAAGTTGTTCTAGGTGAAAATGTTAAGATAGGTCCATTTTGTGTAATTGATGGTGATGTAACTATTGGTAATAATGTGGAGCTTAAATCTCATGTTGTTATTGAAGGGCGTGTAACTATCGGGGAAGGAACAATTATTTACTCCTTTGCTTCGCTATGTTACCCACAGACTTTACAATATGATGGTGAAGATTCAGAAATTATTATTGGTAAAAATAATCGTATTCGTGAATATGTAACTATTCAACACGGTACTAAGCATGATAAGATGGTTACACGAATAGGTGATAATTGTTTGCTTATGGTCGGTACGCATATTGCACATAATTGTGTTGTTGGTAATAATGCAATATTTGCTAATTACGTTAGTTTAGCTGGCCATGTGGAAATTGGCGACTTTGTTACTATTGGTGGTTTATCAGCTGTTAAACAATTTATTAAAATTGGCAACCATGTTATGATAGGCGGCTTATCTGGTGTTGACAAAGATGTTATTCCTTATGGTTTAGTAAGTTGTGAACGTGCAAAATTGGAAGGGGTAAACTTTGTTGGTATGAATCGTCGTGGTTTTAATAAAAATGATTCCATGGAAGCTAACAGGGCTATAAAAGAGATTTTTAATAAAAATTCAGACGTTATCTTCAATGAAAGAGTAACCAAGGTTAAAAATCAATATAAAAATAATGAGATAGTAGCAGAAATTACTGAGGCTATTTTGCTTGATAAAACCCGCAATTACTGTGGTTTTTAGTTTCGGCAGAAGCTATTATTACTGAGGAAGTTATCCAAGTTACTTATAAAAAATTTTACTCCAATTGTAAAATTTAGGAAAATTTACAGGGGACTAATTAAAATTCAATATTTCTTGTGATAGGCGTGCTTCCCAAGTTTTATTTACCTTAACAAATAAAAATAAATGTATTTTTGTACCTAATAAATTTTCAATATTTTTTCTAGCTTCACTGCCTATCTTTTTGATCATTACACCTTTTTTACCAATAATCATATTTTTATAGCTATCCTTAGAAACTATAACTAATTGATTGATCTTTATAGAACCATCAGTTTCTTTATGCCAAGCCTCATTTTCAACAGTTAGATTGTAAGGTAATTCTTGATGTAAATTCAAAAATAATTGCTCTCTGGTGATTTCAGCTGCTAAGAAACGCATTGGTAAATTAGTCATATCATCACTGTCATATAACCAATTAGAATTGGTAGCATTGTTTTTTAAAAAATCAATGAATTCGTGAATGCCATTACCATTTAAGGCCGAAATATTAAATCTGTTAGAATTAGTAAAATTGTTGCTTATATAATTTGAATATTCAATATAAAACTTTGATTTTAAATCTATTTTATTTAATAAAAAGATAATTTTTTTATCTAGTTTTTTTAACCGCGCAGCGATCTTTTTTAGCATCTCATCAAGCTTAACACTAACATCTAAAATTAATACGATAAAGTCAGCAGAATTAAGGCTAGACCAAGCGGCTCGCACCATTGCTTTTTCTAATTTTTTTTTCGGTTCAAAAATACCAGGAGTATCAAATAATATTATTTGTACATCATCTATTGTTAATATACCGGTAATGATGGATCTCGTAGTTTGTACTTTTGGCGTGACAATTGAAATTTTTTCGCCAATAACATTATTTAGTAAAGTAGATTTGCCAGCATTTGGTTTACCAATAATACAAACAGAAAGTAATTTTTGTTGTATGGTGGTGGGTGTGTTCATATTTTTATAATTCTTTTAATAGCTTATAGCATGGGTCTTCGTCTGTTTTAACTGAGATAATTTTAACAGCTGATTGTAGTGCTATTTTTTCTAGTTTATCACGATTTTGTTGCCATTGAATCTGATAATTCTTCTGTCCTGTTATATTGTCGGTATTAACTTCTATTTGATTCTGATAATTATCTAAAAATGAAATATTACCAAATGATGGTATTTGCATATCTGCAATGTCATTTACCGAAATTAAAGTTACTTGTGATTTTTTGCTAAGTGAACTTAATTCTTCAGAAAAATTATCATCTATATTAAGGAAATCACTAATGAAAAATACTAAACTTTTATTTTTAATAATTTTATTTAGCATTTTTATAGGGGAGTTAAGCATGACATAATCATTGGTAATTTCTGGCTCCTCACTAAGGGTTTGTAGCATCCTCCATAATGAATAACGCGACTTTTTTAGTGGAAAAAATAATTCTCTTTCTTTAAGGTCACCAAATAAATAAGCACCAAAACTATCTTGATTGTTGTTAGTAGACCAACCAATAATGCTAGCGCATTTTGCTGCTTGTATAGATTTAAAAGTTCCCCTAGTGCCAAAGCGCATATAGCTATTCATATCAACGCATACTATCACATTGAGCTGCCTTTGTTCTTTGAAAAGTTTAATATATGGGGTGCCGGATCTTGCTGTAATACGCCAGTCTATTTTCCTAATATCATCGCCAATAGCATATTTTCTAACTTCATCAAATTCTATACCTTGGCCACGAAATTGTGATAAATAGTCACCACTTAAATTGTCAGTTGATTTTAATTTAAAACTTAAGCTTTTTTTATGAAGCTGAGTTTTTAATTCAAGTAATTCCTTAAAATCTGGGTATAGCATTTTACGGTACGGCTACTACTTCTAATAATTTTTTAATAACATCATTTTTAGCAATAGATTTGGCCTCCGCTTCAAAAGTTAAAATGATTCTATGAGCTAAAATATAAGGTGTAATTGCTTGAATATGAGCAGGAGTTACGAACTCATCACCTCTTAGCCAAGCTAAAGCTTTAGAGCATCTTATTAAAGCAAGTGTTGCTCTAGGCGATGCACCGTGCATTATCCAGCTGCTAAGTTGCACGTCATATTTTTCAGGATTCCTTGAAGCAATTATAATAGATGCAATGTATTTTTTTAAACTTTCGCTAATATGTATTTTATTAACTTCTAATCGCGCATCAAATATTTCTTGTTGAGAGGTGCTTTGAAGTAATTTCTTACTATGACTTTGATTACTTATTTTAGTTTCATCTAATTTGATAATTTCTAGCTCTTCATCAAATGTCGGATAATCCACAGTAACATACATTAAAAATCTATCTAATTGTGCTTCTGGTAGGTTGTAGGTACCCTCTTGTTCAACAGGGTTTTGTGTTGCTAAAACCATATAAAGGGCTGGTAACTTATAAGTTTTATGACCTATTGTTACTTGCCTCTCTGCCATTGCTTCGAGTAAAGCAGATTGTACTTTAGCAGGGGAGCGGTTAATTTCATCAGCAAGTACAATATTATTAAATAATGGTCCCTCTCTAAATGCAAAAGATGAAGTCTCATGATTATATATTTCAGTACCAATTAAATCTGACGGTAATAAATCTGGCGTAAACTGAATTCTATGAAAATCTGCTTCAATACCGTCTGCCATTGCTTTTGCTGCAGTTGTTTTGGCAAGGCCTGGCATGCCCTCTATTAACATATGGCCATCCGACAACAAACATACTAAAAGATTTTCAATTAAATTTTTTTGGCCTATAATTTGTGATTTAATACTATCTTCAAGTGTTTTTAATTTATTATTATTTCCAATAATTTTAGTCATTAGATCATTAATTAAATGTTATTATATGTATAGCATATTTTTATAATTGAAAACTCTAATTATCGCAAGTTTTATTGATATTTTCTTTAATCAAATTACTTAATTAACTTTAAGTTGTATTAAAAAGAATGTTTTACATTTTTAGATTTTTTAAAGAAATTTATTAAACCTAAGGTGAATAATTTAAATTACTTATTTTGGTTTCCCTCTTAGCAATAGAGTTGCTAAAATTTAATAAATGTTAAATCTTGCCTTGCAAAAGAAAAAATAGGGAGTTATAGTTAATTGTACAACTATAGTTTACACTTTAAGGATTTAACAGAGGGTATTTTATTATGGCTAGAAAAAATGAATATATTTCAAAGATAGATAAACTAGTGGGAGAAAAAATATATTCTCTAAGGCTTGCAAAGGGTATGTCCCGTCAGCAATTGGCCGCGGAGATTTCTGTAACTCATCAACAGCTACAAAAATATGAAAAAGGTGGTAATAGGATTTCTGTGGGTAGATTAGTGTTAATTGCACAAGCACTTGAAAAAGATATAGCATATTTTTATGGTGATATTAAAATAAGTGATAATATTAACACTAACCTAGAAACAGAAGAGTTAATAACAAAGCACCAACGCATGTGTATTGAAGTCTCAAGAAATTTTATGAGACTAAAACGGCCGGAGCATCAAATTGCAATTAGCAAGCTACTAAAATCTTTAGCAAGTAATGTAGAAGAAGAATCTTAGGTTGTTGATTATTATTACATAATTTAATGGTAAATTATGAATTATATAATAATTTTTTTTATTAAGTTTTATCAATTTTTTATATCACCTTGGCTTGGTAAAAATTGTCGTTTTTTACCGACTTGTTCACAATATAGCTGTGAAGTGATAAAAATACATGGTACAATGAAGGGGGTTGTTTTATCCATTAAAAGAATTTTAAAGTGCCATCCTTTTGCTAAAGCTGATTATGACCCCCCACCGCCCAAACAAAAATAAAATATTTGTTGGTAAATCGTTAATTTTAAATGTTGCTCAAGATGCACCAACTAAAGCTGGTGTTTATCAGATGATTAATGATAAGGGACGGAATATCTATATTGGTAAGGCAAAAAATCTCAAAAATAGGTTAAAGCAATATACTTCTGAACTCGAGGGAAAAACAGCCATAATGGTTGAAATGGTATATTCTGTGAAATATACTGTTACGCAATCAGAAACGGATGCTTTTTTATTAGAAGCTCAGTTAATCAAAAAATTTAAACCAAAATTTAATATTTTGCTGAAAGATGATAAATCTTTCCCTTATATAAAATTGAGATTAGATCATAAATTTCCTCAATTACTCAAATACCGTGGTAAAGATTTAAAAGATGGTAAATTTTTTGGGCCTTTTGCCTCAGCAAAGCAGGTAGAAATTACTTTAAATGAGTTACAAAAAATTTTTAAATTAAGATCATGTTCAGATAATTATTTTGCTTCAAGAACAAGGCCTTGCTTGCAATACCAAATTGATAGATGTTGTGCGCCCTGTGTGAATAAAATTTCTTATCAAGAATATAATGAACTAGTAAATCAGGTAAAAACTTTTTTATCGGGTAAAAATAAACTATTACAGGGTGTTCTTGCAACACAAATGCAAAAATTAAGTGATAATTTAAATTTTGAATTAGCTGCAAAAATTCGTGATCGTATCAAAGCTTTAAGCTACATTCAATTAAAAGCAGAAAATTCAGGGATTACTGAAGATGCAGATATATTGGCAATATCAGAAATAAAAGGGCAATATTGTGTAATGTTTTATATTTATAGGGCAGGGCAAGCTTGTGGTCATTATGCTTATTTTCCAGAAAATACTAAAGATTATGGTGACATTGCTGACTTGCTAGAAAAATTCATTTTGCAGTTATATCAAAATAACCTTCCAGCGAAAAATATTATTTTAAATCATGATATTGAAAATAAAAAAACTCTTGCTGCAGCTCTTCAAAAATTACACAAGATTAATATTAAAATATCATTTCCTAAGTTAGGTGTTAAAAATAAGCTGGTGCAAATCGCAACCGAGAATGCCAATCTTACTTTACAGCAGAAAATAAAATCATCAGCTAAAAATATTCAAGCACTCGAAGATCTAAAAAAAATATTTAATTTAAATAAAGTCCCAACAAGAATAGAAATTTATGATAATAGCCATATACAAGGAGCTTTTCCTGTTGGAGCAATGGTAGTGGTTGGCCAAAATGGATTTGAAAAAAAAGAATATAGATTGTTTAATATCAAAGGCTTACAAACTGAAGTTTACAATAGAGGTGATGATTATGCAATGTTAAAAGAGGTACTAACACGCAGATTTACAAGACTGCAAAAAGATTCAACAAAAATGCCAGATTTTATTATTATAGATGGTGGAAAGGGTCATTTAAGCGTGGTAGAGAAGTTGCTGGATAAATTTCAACTAGATATTAATTTTGTTTGTATGTCTAAAGGTATAAATAGAAATGCTGGAGAGGAGCAATTTCATAGACCAAATACTCCATCCTTTACATTAGATAAGAATTTACCAATAATGAAATATTTACAAATTTTACGTGATGAGGTTCATAATTTTGCGATAAACACACATCGTAAAAAACGTTCTAAAGCAATTAGAGCATCTTCTTTAGACAATATTCCTGGTATTGGTAACATGCGTAAAAAAGCTTTGTTAAATTATTTTGGTTCATTTGATAGTATATCAGGGGCTACAATTGATGAATTAGCCAAGATAGATGGGATAAGCAAAGAATTAGCTAAAAAAATACATACAGTTTTGCAAAAAATAGGGTAGGATTATTATATTCATATCATTTCGCTTATAAATCGACACAGTCGTCCTGAATTGACGAGGTCATCCCGGACTTGATCCGGGATCTTTTGAGTTTTATTAGATCCTGAAATAAATTCAGGATGACAATATTTACGACTTCATGCCTCCCCTTATCCTTAACTGGCGATTCTTAGGGACGATATTCAGAAACTGGCTATAAAGCGTTCGGTGATATTGAGATCCCGGTTGACTTGTTATTGAATAGATATTATAATATCTATTATGGACGTAAATAGCGGATAAGGGTTATTATGATATCAATAAAATCGCCATTTGAGATGGCTAAAGAAATTGCTAAAAAAGCTGGGGAGAAGCGTTTGAAGCTAAACTTGAGTCAGCAAACTCTGTCTGAAAAGTCAGGGGTAAGTTACGGCACATTGAAGAAATTTGAGCAAAAGGGACAAATTTCACTTGAGTCATTGCTCAAGATTGCCCTAGCACTTGGTGAGATAGACCAGTTTGATCACCTGTTTGCTAAAACAGATGATAAATTACCTGCATCCCTTGATGAGCTTTTAGATGACGCTCCTAGAAAAAGAGGCCGCAAATGAAATTTAATTCTGTAAAAATCGTTCATGTTTACTACAAACCTATGGATGATAAAATTTTTGTAGGTCGATTGGCCCGGAGTAACCGCAAGCTTTTTTTTGAATATGATGCGAGCTTTATAGAAACCGGTCTTAATTTATCTCCATTCAAATTACCACTTAAATCTGGAGTAATAGCAGGAGATGATTTTAATTTTGATGGTTTATTTGGTGTTTTTAATGATTCTCTACCTGATGGCTGGGGTCGATTACTGCTAGACCGCGCGCTCATCAAACACAATATCAATCCAGGTAGCCTGTCTGTACTTGATAGACTTTGTTTTGTAGGCTCGGGTGGCATGGGAGCTTTAATTTACGAACCGGAGGCAGAGCACGCGCCAAATATACCACATAAATCTTTAGATGAAATTGCTGAAGAGATTGCTGAATTTCAAGAACATGACGATGACAAATACGTTGAAGATTTACTCAACCTAGGGGGATCTTCAGCAGGTGCTCGGCCAAAAGTTTTAATGCATCTTGATGATGAACATTGGCTGATTAAATTTCCCTCTCACTTAGATCCAAAAGATATCGGCGCCATTGAATATGCTTATCATCTAATGGCCAGGGATGCAGGTCTTGAACTGCCGAAAGCTAAATTATTTCCAGCACGCAAAGGCCTTGGTTTTTTTGGCAGCGCTAGATTTGATAAAACAGATAATTCCAGAGTTCATATGCATACAATAAGTGGGCTGCTACATGCTGATCATAGGACACCAAGCCTTGACTATGAAATGATCATGAAGGCAACCATGCATTTAACTAAGGATATGAAAGAATGCAAGAAACAATATAGAGGCTGCGTGTTCAATGTCTTAAGCCATAACCGAGATGATCACTCTAAAAACTTCTCCTTTTTAATGGATCCAAAAGGCGTTTGGCGGGTTTCTCCTTCTTATGATTTAACCTTTTCTTCAGGGCCAAGCGCGGAGCATTGCTCAATGGTCATGGGCGAAGGTAAAAACCCTAGTATCAACCAACTATTAGAGCTGGCTAAAATCAGCAATATTAAAAAATCTGATGCGCTTAAAATTCTTGATGAAGTAAAATCATCTGTATCTAAATGGTCTGATTTTGCGAAAGATGCTGGTGTCAGTACTGCAAGTAGTAAATTGATTGATTCAACTATCACCAAAATAATCCAAGATAATTTTTAAGCACCGCTCATCTGTATTAGTTGAGATTATTTAGATCCTGAAACAAGTTCAGGATGACAATATTCATGACTTTATGCCTCTTTAACGGTCTTTTTGACTAGTTTTATGCCATCTGGCGTCAGAGTTAAAAACTTTGAGCGTTCATCGCCTTCTTTTTGCATGATATCTAACTTATAAATGGAAAACATAATTTTACTTCGGAATCACAATACGGAAACAAGCACCTGATAT
>CAYGSI010000028.1:0-15092 GCA_964352655.1 uncultured Rickettsiaceae bacterium | reverse complement strand
TCTAAATAAAAAACGGATATTTGATATTTTAAAACAAAGAATTTAATGGCCCTGCAATATGTAAAAACTATTAACCATGGAAAAAACGTTTATTTTTGAATGGTTGTAAGTTATTATTCATTAATTGATAAAAATTAGGAGATAAAATGCCCAAAATAACCATCGATGGTAGTGAATTAGAGGTTGCAGAAGATATAACGGTAATGAAGGCATGCCAATCTGCAGGGATAGAAATTCCTCATTTTTGTTTTCATGATCGTCTTAAAATTGCTGGTAATTGTAGAATGTGTTTGGTAGATATTGAAAAATCACCAAAACCAGTAGCTTCTTGCGCAATGCCTGTGATTGAAGGCATGGTAATTCGTACCAACACACAGCGTGTTAAAAAAGCACGTGAGGGGGTGATGGAATTTTTGCTTATTAACCATCCTCTTGACTGCCCTATATGTGATCAAGGCGGTGAATGTGATTTGCAAGATCAGGCATTTAAATATGGGAATAAAAAAAGTCGATATTCTGAAAATAAACGCGCGGTAAATAATAAAGATTTAGGACCCTTAGTAAAAACTGAAATGACCAGATGTATACATTGCACACGTTGCATTCGTTTTGCTACTGATATAGCGGGTGTACCTGAAATTGGTGCAATTGGCCGGGGCGAAGATATGGAAATTACAAGTTATTTAGAAAAGACTCTTACCTCTGAGTTATCTGGAAATATTATTGATTTATGTCCTGTTGGGGCTTTAACATCAAAACCTTACGCTTTCAAAGCACGAAGCTGGGAGCTTGAAAAAACTAATTCAATAGATGTTATGGATGCTGTTGGTTCTGCAATTCGTATTGATTCTAGGGGCCCAGAAGTGATGAGGATTGTCCCCAGAATAAATGAAGAAATAAACGAAGAATGGTTATCGGATAAGGCTAGATTTGCATATGATGGCTTAAAAAATCAGAGATTAGATAGGCCTTATATCAGAAAAAATAATAAATTTGTTGAAGCTAGTTGGGAGCAAGCAATAGACCTTATTGCTAAACAATTTTCTAAAATTGAAAAAAAATCAAAAATTGCAGCTATCGCTGGCACTTTAGCTTCTTGTGAAGCAATGTTTTTGCTTAAAAATTTGCTTAAGCAATTAGGTTCAGATCTATGTGATGCTAATCAATTTGGGTATAAATTTGATCTCTCTAACCGTGGTAATTATCTATTTAACACTACTATAGCTGGTATTGAAAAAGCAGATTTTTGCCTTCTTGTTGGTGCAAATCCAAGGCAAATAGCGCCAGTTTTAAATGCGCGTATTGGCAAAATGGTCAGAGAAGATTTATTAAAAGTAGCTAGAATCGGTGAAATTGATGATCAAACTTATGATATTTTAGAACTTGGCGAAAATCCAGAGATTTTAGCCAATCCTAAATCTGAACTAACTCATTTTTTATCTGCGGCTAAAAATCCAATGATCATAGTTGGCGATGCTGTGCTTCGTTGCCCTGATGCTTATGAGATATTATCTGCTATTCATAATCTTATTAATAAATATAATATTGTGGGCCCTGACTGGAATGGTTTTAATATACTGCATAACCATGCTTCAATTGTTGGAGCGCTTGATCTTGGCTTTATTGATAGTAAAGATAGCGATGGATGTTTAAATATATTGCAAAAAACCAATAATGGAGATGTTGATATTTTATATTTGCTTGGCGCAGATGAGATTGATATTACCAAAATTGGTAAAGATACATTTGTAATATATCAAGGGCATCATGGCGATGTGAGTGTAAATCGGGCTGATGTGATTTTACCAGAAGCAGCTTATACTGAACAAGATGGAATATATGTTAATTTAGAAGGTAGAGCGCAATTAGCGAAACAAGCTGCTCCGATGTTATCTCAGGCTAAAACTAGTATAGAAATTATTAATATGGTTGCAAATAGTCTTGAGATTGGTTTAGGAGATATGAGCCTTGAGCAAGTAAGGAATTTAATGGCTCAGCAATATGAAATATTTGCTAACATAGATAAAATTGTCAATAAGGATTTTACTCTTTTTAACAAAAATGGGCAGATTAAAAGTAAATCTTTGCCAAAAATAAAAATAAATTATTATATGACGGATTCTATTAGTAGATCTTCAGTGACTATGGCTAAATGTACTCAAGCGTTAGCTAAAATTTAAAATTGCTATTTTTATGATGAATTTATTTGATGAATATTTATTACCTTTAATGTTTATACTATTAAAAGTTTTGCTAATAATTTTACCATTATTATTATGCGTTGCTTATCTTACCTATGCAGAACGTAGAGTGATTGGTTTAATTCAATTAAGGAGAGGTCCAAATGTCGTCGGAGTTTTTGGCCTATTACAGCCGATCGCAGATGCAGTTAAATTAATGTTTAAAGAAACTATTGTGCCAACTAATTCTAGTAAAGCGATTTTTATTATAGCTCCAGTAATTACATTTATCTTGAGTTTAATAGGTTGGGCAGTTATTCCTTTTTCATCTGGCGTTGTATTATCTGATATGAATGTTGGTGTATTATATATTTTTGCGGTTTCATCTCTTGGAGTTTATGGTATCATAATGGCTGGCTGGGCGAGTAATTCAAAATATGCTTTTTTAGGTGCTATTAGATCATCAGCACAAATGATTTCATATGAAGTTTCGATAGGTTTAGTAATTGTTACTGTTTTGCTTACTACAGGTACTCTTAATTTAACAGAAATTGTTGAATACCAAAGAAATATTCCTTTTTGGGTTGACCTGTTACTTGCCCCGATGGCTGTTATCTTTTTTATTTCTGTGCTTGCTGAAACAAATAGACTACCTTTTGATTTACCAGAAGCGGAATCTGAACTTGTTGCAGGTTATAATGTTGAATATTCATCTATGAGTTTTGCGTTATTTTTTCTTGGAGAATATGCCAATATGATATTGGTAAGCGCGATGACTGTCACTCTTTTTATGGGTGGTTATCTTCCGCCTTTTAATATAGCTTTTCTAGAAATAGTTCCAGCTTTTATATGGTTTGCCTTAAAAACTTGCTTTTTATTATTCATATTTTTATGGCTCAGAGCTACTTTGCCAAGATATAGATATGATCAATTAATGTATCTTGGTTGGAAAATTTTCTTGCCGCTAGCATTATTATGGGTTGTACTTGTTTCTTCAATATTGATGTTTACTGATAATTTGCCAGGATAGATAAAGATTATACTGGGAGAACTTCCTATCCCAGATTGGGTTTGGCTTTTGTTGTGTTGATATAAGACAATATT
The DNA here is from genome assembly GCA_964352655.1 of uncultured Rickettsiaceae bacterium. Lineage (GTDB taxonomy): Bacteria > Pseudomonadota > Alphaproteobacteria > Rickettsiales > Rickettsiaceae > Megaera. The sequence goes on along the minus strand of CAYGSI010000028.1, from coordinate 11,808 downwards.
TTTTGAGTTATTTTGTCAGCTGTCAGACCAAAATGTTCATATAAAATATCGCTAGGTGCAGATAGGCCAAATTGGTCTAAACCGAAAAACATTGAATTATCGCCAATAATTTTGTGCCATCCAAAACTTGATGCAGCTTCAATGGCAATTTTTAATTTTGCTCCTGTGCTTATTTTGTTTAAATGGTCAAAATCTATATTTTCAAAACATGGAACAGAAACTAAACGACATGATATATTATGAGATTTTTCTAATATTTGTTGTACATCATGCCCAATAGCAACTTCAGAACCTGAAGAAAAAATTATAATATCAGGATTTGCTGTTTTTGCTTCAGAAATTATATAAGCACCGTAACTGAAATTATACAACTCTTTATTACTAGAAGAATTTATTTGCTGAAACTTTTGTCGGGAAAGAGCGATAATAGAAGGCCCTTGATAACTCATTGCATCTTTATAACATTCTATAGTTTCCGCCAAATTGCATGGACGAAAAACCTTAATTCCTGGCATAGCTCGGAATGAAGCCAGATGTTCTATTGGTTGATGAGTTGGACCATCTTCACCAACTGCTATAGAATCATGAGTCATAACGTAAATTGCTTGAATTCCCATAATAGCTGCAAGGCGAATTGCCGGGCGCATATAATCTGAGAATACAAAAAAAGTCCCACTAATAGGTAAAAAACCAGATAAAGCAAGACCATTCATTATAGCTCCCATAGCATGCTCTCGAACTCCGTAATAAATAAAATTACCAGAGAAATTTTGTGCATTTATCGCTTTATTATTTTCACCCAATATATTATTTGATGAGGCTAAATCCGCTGAGCCAAAAATTATTTTATCAGTTTTACCTGCCAATTTTTGAATAATTTTTCCAGAAATTACCCTCGTTGCTTCGCTATCATGAGATTCAATTATTTCTAAATCACTATACCAATTATCTTGAAAATTAACTATTTTACCAGAAATATAGTTTTTATCATCATTATCTAAATTGTCAAATTCAACCTGCCAATTATTATAATTTTCAATATTTTTATCAGCTGATTTTCGCCATAAATCAAGCAACTCCTCTTTTATTTTAAAGGGCTCTTTAGGAAAATTGATACTATCTTTTAGGTAATTAATTTCATCTTCACCAAGCGGCGACCCATGTGATTTTTCACTACCTGCTTTTAAATTTGTACCAAAACCAATCTTAGTTTTAAAAGCTATGAAAGATGGTTTTGTTGCATTAAATGATTTTTTTAAAGCATTTTTAATTTGTATAAAATCATGACCATCTGCTGAATCAACTGCAAAACCCATAGATTCAAATTTTGCTAAATGATTCTCAGAAACTGATAACTTAGTTTCACCATCAATTGATATATTATTATCATCAAAAATAATCACTAAATTATCAAGACCTAAATGACCCGCTAAAGATGCAGACTCATATGATATACCTTCCATAAGGCAACCATCTCCAACAACCACATATATTTTATAATCACAGATTTTCTTGCCAAAACGCTCTGCATATTTTTTTTGTGCAATTGCCATACCAACTGCATTAGCCAATCCTTGCCCTAAAGGACCAGTCGTGGTTTCTATTGCTTCATATATATGATTTTCAGGATGACCAGCAGCTTTTGAGTGAAGCTGACGAAAATTTTTAATTTCATCTAAGCCGAAATTACGATAGCCAGTAAGATAGTAAAAAGCATATAGCAACATTGAACCATGGCCATTAGAAAGAATTAACCTATCACGGTTAAACCATTTTGGGTCATTTGGATTAAATTTTAGAAAATCAAAAATAAGCACAGTCATGATATCTGACATGCCAAGAGGCATACCAGGATGGCCAGATTTTGCTTTTTCTACGGCATCAGCAACTAAAATTCTTATACAGTTACTAAGATCTTTCAAAGGTAACATTTATTATAATATTATTTATTTTATAATGAATTACACAACTATATCAAATCACCAACATTTTCAAGGAAAATACGTGCGCGGTGAGATTTTGGTTTCACAAAAAATTCATCAGCTGGTTGATCACACAATACAAGGCTTTGATCCATAAAAATTACTCTATCTGCTATGATTTTAGCAAATTTTATATGATGAGTAATAACTATCATTGTCATTTCTGTTTTAAGTCGTGAAATTATTTCGATAATATCTTTAATAACTTCAGGATCTAAAGCAGATGTTGGTTCATCAAAAAGCATAATTTCTGGATCCATCATTAATGCGCGACAAATCGCTATACGCTGTTTCTGGCCGCCAGACAAATCTTGTGGGTAGGAGTATGTTTTTTCTAAAACGCCAAATTGTTTAAGCAAAGATTTAGCTTTTTCTTCAGCTATATTTTTTTTAATTTTAGCTACATTAATTGGGCTATAAATTAAATTTTCTAAAACATTCATATGAGGAAAAAGATTAAATTGTTGAAACACCATGCCTATCTTGAAGCATAATTTGCTTCTGTTTCTTCTAGTTAATTTCTTACCACCTATCAATACAGAACCACTTGTTGGATTTTCTAAATTATTTATACAACGAAGCAAAGTAGATTTTCCACTGCCCGATGAACCTAAAATCACTACTGTTTCTCTTTTATCAAATACCAAATTTACATCTGATATTGCTTTATAATCATCAAAAATTTTAGATACATTTTCAAGCGATATCATAATGCTAACCTTCTCTCTAAAAATTTAGCACAAATACTTACTATCATAACTAATATGTAATATGCCGCAGCTGCAGTAAGCATCGGCGTAAAATAATTGTAGGTTTCTGATGAAACTAATTGAGCGCGCCTCATTAAATCCATACCACCAATGGTCGATATTAAAGCAGATTCTTTAATTAAATTAATCAATTCATTAATTAGAGCAGGTAAAATATTACGTAAAGCTTGCGGTAGGATAATATCTTTCATTCTCAGCATTGGCGATATACCAAGCGCCTTACCAGCTTCTATTTGCCCCTTATCTACACTGTTAATACCTGCTTTAATTATCTCTGAAACATAAGCACCAGAATTAAGCGAAAATGCTATAATGCCTGAGGTAAAAACGCCTAATTTTATGCCCATTATTCCAGGTAAACCCCAATAAATTATACTAAGCTGTACTAGCATCGGGGTTCCCCTAAATATTGAAGTATAACTACTGGCAAATATACGTAAATAGATGTTATCAACGGTTTTGCAAACCGCAAGTAAAGTGCCAATTAACAACCCTAAAAACACAGCAATAATACTATATTGCAGAGTAACACCAACACCCTTAATTATATAATAAAAATGGGGCCAAAAAGCCACTAAATCTTCATACATTCAGGTAATTTTAAGTGCAAGAAATAATGATAATTCCAACTGATCGAAATTATCATTAACCAATAATTTAGTCAACTAAATAGAAAAATTTTAGCTATAAGATCTTTCTAAATCATGTAGTAACCACCATTAACAGATATTGTTTCCCCTGTAATAAAGCCAGCATTGTCATCGACTAAAAATAATATAGTCCTAGCTATTTCTTGCGGCAGGCCAAGTCGTTTTACTGGCACTTGATTTATTATCTCATCAAGTATTTTTTGTGGGATATTTTTCATCATATCGGTATCTATATAACCTGGTGCTATACAATTTACCGTGATGCCTTTCGGCGCGGATTCTTTTGCTAAAGCTTTGGTAAAACCAATGATACCAGCTTTTGACGCGCTATAATTAGTTTGCCCCACTTGCCCTGATTGAGCGTTAACTGAGCTAATATTTACTATGCGACCAAAATTTTCGTTGCGCATATTTTCAATCACATTTCTGGCCATATTAAAACAAGAAGTTAAATTAATATTTATCACTTGATTCCATTGTTCTGGCTGCATTTTATGCATCATGCTATCTTGGGTAATTCCAGCATTATTTATAAGGATGGAAATAGATTTACCATGTTTTTTGACAATTTGTTCAATATTTTTTTTGCATTCCTCAAAGTTAGAAACATCCCAAGACATTACCGTTACTGAATGTTTTTTAGAGAATTGTTCAGCCAGTTCATGATTTTGGTGATAATTTGCAATAACTTCATAGCCTTTTTGTTTTAAAGCAATTGTTATTTCTTCACCTATTCCTCTGATTCCGCCAGTAACTAGAGCAAGTTTAGACATTTTATCCTCCCTAGATAATAAAAATCTTGTGTTTTTTTACATTTTAGAGTTTTCTAATAAGAATCTAACAACCCCTGATATAATTCTAAATTATGATTAAAAAAATTGCAATTATATTAGTAATATTCTATCTAAATAATGTTCAAGCTGGTTTTATAAGAGACTCAGAAATAGAAGAAGTAATTGACGTAGTAATCTCTCCCCTAAAAGAGGCAGCGAATTTAAAAAAATTGCGGATTTATCTATTAGATGACATAACCCCTAATGCTTTTACAATCGGTGGTGATACTATTTTTGTTAATAGTGGATTGATCATACATTTTCCTGACCCTGATATTTTACGGGGTGTGATTGCTCACGAAATTGGGCATATTTTAGGACACCATATAATCCGTAGAGCTGGTATAATAGATAATTATACATTAATGGCTATGGCTACTGGTGCAGTAGGTCTTGCAGCTAGTAGTGGTAATGCTGATTCTGCGCTTGCAATTATGCTTGCAGGTCTTCATATTTCAGATAGATCAATTAAAGCTTATTCTAGAGCTTTTGAATCGAGCGCAGATCAAGCTGCGCTAAAGTTACTTGAGCATAGTCGTCATAGCGCAATTGGTATGATTAAATTTTTTGAAAAAATGGACACTAATTCAAGATATTTATTGGTTAATCCTTATGAGCAAACACATCCACTCAGTCAGCAGAGACTAAACCTATTGAGGGCTCGAAATAATGTCTCAAAATATAATAACAGCCAAAATAACAGAGAGATAATCTATCAATTTCAGCGAATTGCTATTAAATTAGCTGCTTATACTGATAATATAAATCTGTTACCGAAGAATTATATAAATAATAGCAACGAATTAAGTAATTATGCTAAATCAATTGTTAATTTTAAGGCAGGTAAATTTAACAATGCCTTGAAATATGTAAATAACTTGTTAGATACAAAAACAGATGATCCATATTATCATGAATTGAAAGGTCAAATATTATTTGAATCTAGTAAAACGGGGGCTCTAAAACATTATAATCTTGCCTTGAAAATAAAGCCAAACGATATTCTATTGTTACTAGGTAGAGCTATAATAGGTGTAGAATATAATAAAAACCAACCAAGCAAATTAGATGCATTCTATCAGGATTTAACAAAAATCATGAGGCAAGAGCCAGATAATTTACTTGCTCTTTATTATATAGCTGTTTACTATGAAAAAAAAGGCTTGATAGGAAAAAGTCGTTTAAATTCTGCGATTATTGCAAGTAAGTTGAATCAACATGAAACAGCAAAAATGCTAGTGCTTGAAGCTTTAAAATATATAAAACCACAATCACCAGATTGGTATAAAGCAAATGATATTATTGCCCTAAGCCAATAGTAACACAAGTATATTTTTTGAAATAGAGAATTTTAAAATTGACATTAAGGTTTGTTTAGGTAATAAATTTATTTGGTGTTTATCAACATAAATTTAAATGTTTCAATATGACAAAGATCTTTCATAATATTTTACTAATAATTTTTTTACTGTTAATTGCATTATTTGCTTATAAAACTTTAAGATCCCCTAAGCCCACTAGAGTACAAGTGCAAACACAAAAAGAAGCTCCATCGTTAAATAATAAAGATGATGAGAGCACAAAAAATACTTTAAATGAAGAGAATGTAAATAATATTTCTGATGCTGATTTAGATAAGAAGATTCGTGATTACATAATTAATCATCCAGAAATTTTAATTGAATCTATCGAAGGGTTGCAAAAAAAGAGTTTTCAAGAATCTAATAAAAAAGTTATGGACTATCTCGCTAAACATACTGATTTAATTGAAACGCAGGATAACCCGCCAATGTTGGGTAATAAAGATGGTGATATATCTGTGGTAATGTTTTATGATTACAATTGTTCGTATTGTAAAAAGGCACATAAATTTAATCAAGATTTACTAGAAAAAGACTCTAATGTAAAAATTATATTACGTCCATTGCCTATTCTAGGTGATAGTTCCATGTATTTGTCAAAAATTTCTCTTGCAGTTCATAAAGCTTATGAAGAAAAATTTCCAATGATTCATGATATTTTAATGACTAGTGAAAATATCACTGAACAACAGATGAAAATAACTCTGAATGATTATGATGTTGATTATGAAATTATAGAAAATGAGCTTAATAGCTTTTCTATCAAACAATTAATTAATAAGAATTTTGAATTTGCTAAACAGCTTGGTATTAAAGGTGCGCCGTCTTATGTTGTAAATGGAATCTTTATACCTGGTATAATAACTAGTGAAAAATTTGCCACAATTATTAAAGAAATTCGTAATTTAGAAAAACAAACTGAAGTAGAATAAACAAAATCAGAGTTAAATTAAAAAATTAGAATCACAAATAAATAACCCTTTTTGGTGAGATTAAGTAACTGCGCCCCTAGAAAAATTAACTATTTATTAACTTTTTGGTAGTAAAATAGAGACAGAAGGTGTGTACCTTCTACAACAATTTAAAGGGAGGGGGTTATGATTATTGCAATAATAATAGGAGCTGTATCTGCATTTATATCTTTAGTTTCTGCTGGCACTTCAATAGGAACAATTGCTTATTTTCGGAAAAAAAGTTCTTCGCATGATGAAGAAGACACTAATGTAACTTTTAATAAAAAAACAATTAAGGAGTTATTTCAGAAGAAAGACTGTCATAATAAACATAAGCAAAAACTAGACTCAGAAGATAATGATAATTCTTGTGAAACAAGTGCAAAACATTTATTAAGCAGAATTACAGAAGAAGAACAGATCCATATTCATGATATAGACAAACATTCAGTATTTTCTGATACTATAATGACAAGGACTGGCTTACCTAATGAAACTGCTAAAATCCTTGCCCAGGGTGCAAGCGGTGGATTAAAATCAATATCTGTACTACAAAATCTTGGTGGTAATGCGCAGGAAACATTTTTAGGAAATGTAATAGAAGGAGTTTCGAACGCCTTACCAAAAAAAATAATTGATTTACAAAATAATAATAAGCAGGTAGGTAATAAAAGTGTAAACTCGGATTTAAATAGCCGACAAGGTAGTACAGTAGAAGTTAAAAAGAATATTGAAAATCTTAGCGATAAACTCCACAATAAAATTATGAACTTTCAAGAATTAGTTTTAGATACTATTGATGAAGCTAATAATTTTATAACAGCAGAACAGCTAACTGCAGGAGATATAGTAGAGTAAATTCTAAAACATCGAAATATATAACATGGGATGTTAACTAGCACATCCCATGTTTTCTATTTTTTATCATACATGGGGGGCATTACGAATATTGGCCAGAGAAATTATTCGTTTTACACAATTAATTATACGTTACCACTTTATACTCTTAAATCCCTTACTGCATATAGGATGAAGGGGTTTTGACGGAGGGACCAGATATACGTGTCTTTTACAATTTTATAACGTTAACCTCTAGCTGATCCGCGTCCTTTATTGAGAGATTTGGTGTTTTCTTGGACTAGTTTTATATGCGTTTTAGGATCAATTTTGCCTTCTTTTATTAAAATTGCGCTTGCTCTATGTATTTTGTCTTGAGTATTTTTATTTTGCGCTTTTTTTGCTTCTTTCATTCCATCATGATAGGCAATTTTATAATCTTCAGATTGTAACATTTGCACCCCTTTTGGTACGTCTTTTCGAGATGGTTTTGTTGCTTCGATAATTGATTCAACTTTTTCTTGGTTACCTTTTTTTATTTCATTTGCAAGTAATGCTTTTGTTTCCTCTTTATTTTTATTGGAAAGCTCAGGATCTATTTTTACTTCCTTTTGAGGTTTTTTCATTTCAATTTCGTCTATTTGGTGAGCATTAGGATCTATTTTTTGCGCTGTACTGATTTTGTCTTGTGATAGAGCAGCTTCTTGTGATAAATCAACAGCATTCCCTTTATTTAATGCTACTTCTTGCATCATTTCTTGATATTTTTCTTTTGTTACAGGTAGGGTATAAATTTTTCCATTTCTTTCAACGTAACCAATAGAATCAGCTCCATTTCCCATAAATTGAACAGGAGTGGGCGCGCTCAATTCTGTTAATTTACCATTTTCATCGTAATCTGCTGTAAAATAAACAGCATTTTTTTCTGGGATGTTTTTACCGTTTTCATCTTTGACCGCCATTGAAAGATGCATTGGCCCTTTGCCATTTTCAAGTTTTTTTGGAAAATCTATGGTTCTATAACTATTGATGGTTTTTGTTTTGCCATCTTCAAGCGTTAACGTAATAGGTTGAGTATTGTGAGTAGTTTCCTTAATAGACGCAATATGTTCACCTTGATCATTTTTAATATTAGTGACTTTTTCATTTGGAACATCGGGGCTTGCTTTCCATTCTATATCTTTAAAATTTTCTTTGAATTTATTATGAATTTTTTTGTATCCTGCAATCTCAATATTATTTAATTCTTGTTGAATTTTTGGGTTTTTAATAATTTGTGATAATTTATCTTTTCCTTCGAGGGTTATTAAATAATCTCGAAATTTTTCAGGGCTTAAAGCGTTTAATTTTTTTTTCTCGTTTTCTGTTTGTGCAGCGTTTATAATATTATTCTGTAGAGATTGTTGTTGTTTTTGTAATATTTCTGTGCGTATGGCATCTAATATCAAATTTTCTTCTGCGCCAATATCTGGTGATTGAGCATCTTGTGTTGTTGGTGCTATTAAAAATTCATCTTTAGCTATTTCTTCTATTTGCTCTGATTTTAGCATTTGATCTATTGCTTGATTTTCTTTTTCCATTTCAGGAAAAATATATTCTGCTTCTTTTTCTTTGAGAGGAGGTATATTTTTAATTTCCTTTTGGTTGGATGGTATGTTTTCTATTTTAGCTTCGGTAGATTTTATTTCAGGTTTTTGTTGTGAAGGATTTATTTTTTCGTCAAGTATTTTATTAAAATCATCTAATAATGTAGCCTTTTGTGGTTTTAATCCTTCTGACTGAACAGCTTTTTGTGGTTTTTGTGCTTTAGTGACAGTATATTTTTGTGGTTCTGTTTTTTCTTTTTCTTTTGGTGTCTTTTCATACTTAAAATCTTGTGCTAATTTTTCTAATTCTTGGTCTATCTCTTTATTTTGTTGTTGCTGTTTTTTATTGAGTTTTGTCTTAGAAGCTGGTCCTGCTTTAATAACCACAGCTATTTGTTTAAGTGTTTTGATATTTTGTTTTAATTTATCTATATTGTTTTTTCTTAATTTATTTAGCGTTTCTATTTTTTCATCTCCCAAGCTTTTGCTTGGGGGTTTTGCGCTTTCTATTGCATTAAGTTGAGCTTCTAATTTATCAATTGAATTGTTAATATGTTTTTTCTTTTCGGCGGCTTTTCTGATATTTTCTAATTCGCTTTTTTTGAATTTTTTTACATTTTTATTTGACTTACCTTTATTCATAAGTCTTTCTAAAGATTTTGCCACTCCTTCTTGATTGTCAATAATTGCGGAATAGAGTAAATTAGCTTGTCGATTTTTAGATGTTGCCTGCATTAATTCTTTAGCAATTTTATATTTTTGAAAAAAACCTATTTCATTATTTTTATAAGTTTTTTTTAATTTTGCTGATGCTATATCTTTAGTAACATCTAATTTTTTATATTTTCCTTTTTCCTTAAGTTTAGATTTTCCTTTTTCCTGAAGTTTAGATTTTGTTTTTTCCTGAAGTTTAGATTTTGTTTTTTCTTGTGCATCGATTAATTTATCTTCTTTATCAAGTTCATTTAATAATTTGTTGACTAAGTTATCATATTCTTGTGTTTGGCTTTTTGTTGAAATAGGGTAGGGATTTTTTGCTAATTGTTGGTTAGGTTCGTTAATTACATGATCAAAACTTTCATTAAGTAGTTTATTGGTTGCTTCTTTCACTTTTATGGGTTGTTTTTCTATTTTTGTGCTTGCCTCTTCGCCTATTTCCTTATCCAATATATCTAATAATTTTAATACATCTTGTTCTAACGGGTCCGGCAGCAACGTAGCTTGACTTGGTTCTAATGCTTTTGTTATAATGGCTTTTTGTGGTTTAGCTTCTTTTGTAATGATATATGTTTTTGCAAGTTTTTTATCAATCGTATTTTGCAATTCTTGTGAAGATTTTTCTACATCTTGCAATAAATTTTTTAGCTCCTCATCGTCTTTGTCTTTACTCATAACAATCATTATTTAGATAATTTATTTCTCAACAATTTTACATTTTTTATTTATTTATATTCAACTAATTCTGTCAATATACTGATATTTTGCTTTTCAATGATTGCTAAATTACCTTTGTCTAACTTAAATATATTAAAATTTTTGCTGTTTTTTTGAAAATAACTTGTTGACATGAGAGGTAAATGGCTATATAAACATCCTCACGCAAGACACGAAATATCTTGCAGCTGTTTTGACAAGTTGATAAATAAATAAAACTAATTACAAAAATACACACGCGTGAATTATATTCATCGCGAGTGGATACTGTTTGTGCAGATTTAACTCTGCATACAATCGTGTAATCTCAAGTTTAAAAGTAAATAATATAAGAGCATTTGGTGGATGCCTTGGCGTTAGAAGGCGATGAAGGACGTAATACACTGCGATAAGCTTCGGGGAGTTGTGAATAAGCTTTGATCCGAAGATTTCCGAATGGGAAAACCCACCTGATTTATCAGGTATCATATGGAGAATACATATTCATATGAGGCAAACTCAGTGAACTGAAATATCTCATTAGCTGAAGGAAAGGACATCAAAAGAGACTCCGTTAGTAGTGACGAGCGAACGCGGACCAGGCCAGTAATTATAAAGTAAAAACTAGAACAACATGGAAAGGTTGGCAATAATAGGTGATAGCCCCGTATAGGTAAAAATCTTTATAATTCTCGAGTAGGGCGGGACACGTGAAATCCTGTTTGAACATGGGGGGACCACCCTCCAAGCCTAAGTACTCTCTAACGACCGATAGTGAACTAGTACCGTGAGGGAAAGGTGAAAAGAACCCCGATGAGGGGAGTGAAATAGAAACTGAAACCGAATGCTTACAATCAGTCGGAGCACATTATTTATGTGTGACGGCGTACCTTTTGTATAATGGGTCAGCGACTTAGTTTGTCGAGCGAGCTTAAGCCGTTAGGTGTAGGCGTAGCGAAAGCGAGTCTTAAATGGGCGTTTATAGTTCGATGAATTAGACCCGAAACCGGGTGATCTAGCCATGGCCAGGCTGAAGGTGGAGTAACATCCATTGAAGGGCCGAACCCACTAATGTTGAAAAATTAGGGGATGAGCTGTGGTTAGGGGTGAAAGGCCAATCAAACTCGGATATAGCTGGTTCTCCGCGAAATCTATTTAGGTAGAGCGTTATATATTACCACTGGAGGTAGAGCACTGGATAAGCTAGGGGGTCCAACAGACTTACCAAACTTAACCAAACTCCGAATGCCAGTGAGTAGAGTATGGCAGACAGACCATGGGTGCTAAGGTCCATGGTCGAGAGGGAAAGAGCCCAGACCGCCATCTAAGGTCCCAAAATCATAACTAAGTGTTAAAGGATGTGAGAAAACCAAAACAACTAGGAGGTTGGCTTAGAAGCAGCCATCCTTTAAAGAAAGCGTAA
>CAYGSI010000027.1:0-15282 GCA_964352655.1 uncultured Rickettsiaceae bacterium | reverse complement strand
ACAAGGGATTGACTCACAAAATTATCAAAAAAAACTTCCGAAGTCAGGAAAATATATAACTAACGATAATTTATGAAGAGTAAAGAGTTAAAAAGGCTTTTCATCAAAAAACAATAAATAGATTAATTGAGTTCTGTATTATTTATTCAAATTTAGCTGAATCCAACATTTGTTGTACCAAATCTGTATATGATATATTCTCTAATTGCAGTATCTCAGGGCAAATAGAGAGGGGGGTCATGCCTGGATGAGTATTTACCTCAAGTGTATAAATATTATTATTTTCTGGGCAATATATTAACTCAACTCTTATTATACCCTCAATACAATGAAGAATTCTGCAAGCTTTTTCGGCAATATTTTTCATTTTTTCATAAATTTCTGGAGCAACCGGCGCTGGCAGTAAATGTTCAGCAAAACCTTCAGTATATTTCGTTTCATAATCATAGAATCTTTTGCCTTTAAGCAATTTAATTTCCAAAACTCCTATTGCTTTACCATGAAGTACAGCTACTTGCATTTCTCGACCCGTAATATATTCTTCAACTAAGACCTCATCACCATAAGGGAAATCATAATTTCCAAAATTAAATTTATCGTCTGCAAATATTATCTCAATCCCAACGCTAGAACCTTGAGTTAAAGGTTTAATAACATATGGGCGTTTAATAGGGTCAGTTTTATATTGATCGCTCTTTTTCACGATAATATTTTTAACTATTTTAATATTAGAATTAGTAAAAATCTCATAAGATTTTTTTTTATTAAAAGCAATAGATGAAGCAAGCACGCCAGGTCCAGTATATGGAATTTGCATTATGTTAAGTAGCCCTGGTAAACAACCATCTTCACCATATGTGCCATGCAAGGCATTATAAACTATATTAGGTTTTAATATTGATAATACATAAGAAATATCAGCGCCCATATCAACAAAAGTTACATAATAACCAAGCTCAATGATGGATTTTACAATTCCATTAGATGAAATATAAGAAACATCACGCTCAGCTGACATGCCGCCACCAACTACGACCACATGCTTTTGGTTAATATCTTTTTGCTTGAGGCTAATATATTCAATAAATTTACCGTTTGTTTTAACAAAATCTGCTAGCTGCATATCTTTTGATACATCCTCAGTCCCAAACTGAGCAATAACAGATTTTTCTTTAAAGGTTGTTACAAATCCTTGCATTAATTAGCAACTTTTTACATATTATTTTATTTATTAATAAATTCTATTTGTTGCAAAGTCTACTAATTTTTTTAAATATTTTTTTGCATCATTTTCTACATTAATAAATTCTAGTAATTTTTTCGTATCTTTGTGTAATTTTTTTAAATATTGAAAAATTTCTTGGTCAATATCATATTTTATCAGTAAATTTTTTACCCAAATAAAATCCTCATTTGATCTGTTTTCTGATTTAATCATTAATGATAATTTAGCCTTTTGCTGATCAGATAATTTTTTTTCTAATAAAATAATTGGTAAGGTTATTTTACCTTCTAAAAAATCATCCCCCGTATTTTTACCTGTTTTTTTATCTTCATTAAAATAATCTAATAAATCATCTGTAATTTGAAAAATTTTGCCAAGATTTCTACCAAATTTTTCCATTATACTGATATATTGATCAGATTTATTAGCTATAATAGCTCCAATTTTGCAAGCACTAGAAAAGAGCTCTGCTGTTTTATCATTGATGATCTTAAAATATTCTTCTTCATTAATTATTCTATGCTCCTCAAGTTTTGCTAATTGTGACACTTCACCTTGAGCAATAATTGTTGCAGCATTCGATAAAACCCTCATAGCTTCAATTTTGCCACTATCGACCATTAATTTAAATGATTTACTAAAAAGAAAATCACCCACTAAAATGCTTGCCTTACTTCCCCAAACTACGTTGGCTGATGGTAAAAATCGACGCATCTTGCTGCCATCTACGACGTCATCATGCAACAAAGTAGCCATATGTATGAATTCAACTGCAGCAGCAAATTTATTGGCATTATCTCCTTTATATGAAAACATTTTTGCTGATAATAAAGTTAAAATAGGTCTAATTCTTTTACCCCCAGAGTTTGCAATATGATTGCCTATGAGCTCTATTAACTCTTCTTCTGCTGAAATATTAATTAAAATTAGCTGATTTATTTGATCAATTTCACTAGCCAAAAATTGATGAATTTTCTTGATTATATCCAACTGTATTTATCCATATTTTATGTTAGATTAGGCAAAGATAGTATGTTTTAAACTTAATTTCTATATCTTTTTGCTAAATTGTAAATTACACAATATGAAATTAAGGCAAAAAAACCAATGTAAAATAGCGGGAATAGATAAAAATCATATCTTTTTATAAAGTAAAAACATACATAGCCAGCAGTGCCAGACATTAAAGTAGAGCCTATAGTATGGCCAAGACCTACGCCTCTATATCTTTCATTAATGGTAAATGCTTTTATCATTATGCCATGAGCTAAAGCGTTAAAAGGGGCAACAGCTGCTGCAAGCATTGTTGCCGAAATCAACACAAGATTTATTATTTGATAATGAATACCAACCATTAAAGTAATATTGGTTACAATCGTTAAGAAAAGGCTGCTTTTGACTATAATTATTTTACCAAATTTATCAGCAAGAAAGCCAGCTATTGGCATAGTAGCGCCAAATACAAATACTATTAATACAGAAAAGCTAGTCATGATAGCTTTAGTTGCCGGAACAATTATAGGCAAATATTGTTTCATAAAAATAATTGCTATTTGATAAGTAACGCCAAAACCACCAGCAAATAAAATAACCATTAATAGATTTAGCCAATTATTTTTTAAAAATTTTGTCATCCCAGTAAATTTAATATTTTGTTCTATCGCATAGGTAAAATCAGGGGTTTCTATTAAAAATTTTCTAAAATAAATAGTTATCAGTGCCAAAGGTAGGGAAAATAAAAAAGGTAGCCTCCAAGCCCAATCGGGAAATATAGAGGAATTAAAAAAATTAGTTATAGCAATGCCGAGCAAAAGCCCTAAAACACCTGAAGTCCTAGTGATTGCTGATGCTGTATAATGATATTTTTTGCCCAAATGTTCGATAACATAAATTGCCGCACCATCATATTCACCACCAATGAAAAAACCTTGTGTGAACCTACATATAATTAAAATATATATACTTATAACGCCAGCAGAATTATAATCTGGCAATAAGCCAATAGCTAATGTAGGTATAGCCATGCCTATTATGGTGATTCTAAGTGCAACAAGTCTACCATGTAAATCTCCGATACGACTAAAAAAAATTGAGCCAAGAGGTTTCGAAAAATATGCAATAGCATAAATACCAAATACGTACATTAAGCTGGTGATTTTATCAATTTCTGGAAAAAATTTCTCTGCTAATATGCCGGCAGAAAAACCATAGAGACTATAGTCGTAATATTCAACTATTGTTCCGAAAAATGCTCCTGCTATTTTACGTTTCCTGGCTTTCACAATTTTTTATTTAATTTTGAAGATATTATGAAGCATGATAATTCTTATGAAAGCTTTGTCAAATAAATTATTAGGTATTGCTAAAGAAGTATAGATAATATATCTTTAAAGAAAAGCAAGATAAGAGAATTTTCTATCTCATCAGGCATCTCGGGAATCGGAATAGGATTTAACTCTTTTCTTATCAAAGAAGAAAAATCTCTTATCCAGTATATTGCGGATTCGATACTTCTTCTATTCTTTCAATGGATCTTATTCCTAAGCCTTCTAGGTACATTTTGATTATTTTTAAACGCTTCTCCATTCCGTGCTTTAATTTACCATCGCCTTCGCTATAATTACAGCTGCAATTTTTGCATTTGTATCTTTGTTTGCCATGCCTTGTCTTCCCCTTTTTTACTAATTCATTGTTACCACCTCCCTTGCATCTTTCCATAATAATCAACTTTTTTTAGGCCGTCTTATCATTTTCTAATAGCCTTGTCTATACTTCTTTAGCAATGCTAATTATTATTTTCAACATATCGGGCTTCTATTCTATAGTTCGATTAATGGCATTGCATGGCTGTTTCATAAAAATTCAACATGCCGATATTATTCGTCCTAAATATATCACTCGCAACAGAGTATTATAATAAAAACTTACCAAATTTATTGACAGATCAAATTGCTATTATAGCATTCTTGGCAGAATAAATTAATATGGGAAGGTTTAATATGCTAGAAAATAATGTTTTAGAAAAAAATTTTTACGAATCTAACGATTTAGTTGTATCTGCGGTTGCTTTTAATAAGATAGTAAATTTATTGAGGTCATTTTTCCTTAATAAAAATTTTATAGAAGTACATACTCAAAGTCGCTTAAGTATACTTGCTGCGTGCGAGGATCCTAAAACTATTCAAACCTTTGAATATGGTGGACAAAAATGGCCCCTGCCACAAACTGGTCAAATGTGGTTAGAATATGAATTACTTAACAATCCTAAAGCGCCAGGTTTTTTTTGTCTTTCAACATCTTACAGGAATGAGCCTAATCCAATTGCTGGCAGGCACAAAACAATTTTTCCAATGTTTGAATTTGAATCTCATGGTGATTTTGAAGAATTGAAAAAGATGGAAAGGGAGTTAATAGGATTTTTAGGACTAGTAGATGTTAATAGAGTGCCAGAAAAAGATTATGTTGAAATGGCAAAAAAATATAACACTGATGAAATAACAGATAAACATGAGATGCTAATGCGTCAAGAATTTGGTCCAGCAATTTTATTGACAAAATTCCCATTTTTAACTAGTCCTTTTTGGAATATGAAGAGAGAAGGCGATAAAGCACAAAAAATTGACGTTATTATTGAAGGGCAAGAAACAATTGGCAGTGCAGAAAGATCGACTGATGCTAAAGAAATGTATGATGCTTTTCACACTATTAGTGGGGGACAGTATTCTAAATTATTATATGATAATTTTGGTAAAGAAAGAATAAAGCATGAATTAGATAGTTTCCTAAATTTAGATTTTTTTCCACGATTTGGTGGGGGCATAGGTGTTAATAGGCTAATTAGAGCTTTAGAAATTAATCAAATTATTTAGGTGTTTGTTTATAAAGATAAATTAAATATTAAACAAAACGGGAGTGTTAAAAATCTAATTATATCACCCCCGTTTGGTAATATTTTAAATTTAGATTATGCTAGTTCGGTTTGTGGTACTTATACTGCAAATAAAAGATCTGGCATGATATATAGTTATTTAAAAACTTTTAGGCCGGTATATAAAAATAATAAAATAGGTTGGGTAAATTCGATAGGCTTAAAAAATCCTGGTATAGTTAATTTAAATTATGCTAAAGCAAAAGACAAAATCGTTTCTATTGCTTTTCAAAATAAAGATGATGCTTCTATTTTTTATGATAATTTAAGCCCATTTTGTCAAAATAATAAAATAGTAAAAGCGATAGAAATTAATATTAGCTGTCCTAACGCTAAAGTTAACCTTGTAAAGGCACAAGAAATTGAATTAATTAAATCTCTTGGAGTAGAGGTCATAGTCAAAATTTCTCCGACAAAATCATATTTGGATTTAATCAAATATTATTCAGATTGTGGCGTAAATTATTTCCACCTATTTAATTCTTTCCCATGTAATAGCGGAGGTTTATCTGGTGTAATGTTAAAAAATTTATATTATAATCTTATAAAAAAAGTGCTTATGGAGTTTGGTGATTCAATAAATATCATTTCAGCTGGTGGAATTGATTCAATTGAAGATATAATGAAATATCAGAAACTGGGGATAAAAAATTATTCTATTTCCACTTTATTTTTACATCCAATTAAGCTATTTAAATTTATTAAAAATTATAAAAATATAATACATAATGAAAATACTTTCTTGCAATAATACAATGAATTTAGCGCAGCAAATATCAGATGAGCTTGGCATAGAAATTATCAATCGCCAATTAGATAAATTCCCTGATGGTGAATTGAGTATAAAAATTAATGATGATTTATATCAAAAAAACATATTAATTACGCATGAATTATACCCTAATATTAATGAAAATTTACTCCAATTTTTATTTTTAATAAATGCTGCCAAAAAAAGAGGTGCCAAAAGAATACACGCAATTATACCTTATTTTGCTTATAGCAGAATGGATTATAAAAAAAATGAAAATGATTTTATTTCTGCCTCCTCTATTGCTGCTTTGATTGAGTCTGCCGGTCTTGATACATTAATCACTATTGATCTACATTCAAGTCAGATAGAAGGCTTTTTCAGGATAGCTGTTAAAAATATAACAATGCTTGAATTATTTGAAAATGATTTAAAAAATTACAACACAGAGAATGGCGTTATAATATCGCCAGATATAGGTGGTAAAGCTAGAAGTATGTGCGTTAGCAAATTTTTAAATATACCGCTATCTGTTATATATAAACAAAGAGATGCGCACGATAAGATCTCAATGAATGGTATTATGGGAGCAGTTAAAGGAATGAATTGTATTTTAGTTGATGATATTATCAGTAGCGGAGCTACTATAGTCGGGGCAATTGATATATTAGAATCATGCGGGGCAAAAACAATAGAATTGATAGTTACTCATAATTTAATTGATATGCAAAATATTCATTTTCACAAAATAATAGATAAAGTTAATCAATTCAGAATATCAAATACTATACGGGTTGATTATAGGCAAATGCTTCCATCGCCAAAATTAAAAATAACTGATATTAGCAAATCGATAATTCGCACTATTAAGTCATATTTTATGAAAAATTAGTGTAAACTGAATGTTTTCGGCAAATAATCAGGGCTTAAGTCTAACATCAGTGGCTTTTATCCAAGGTGCTGTAAAACTCGGTTATTTATGGCGGAGATATAAAGCACTCAATTTAGCTTTGTAACGTACCTCCAGAGCTAAAGATAAAGAGGGGTTTTTTACTGCCCAATATATTGTTGAATAATAGCAACCGGTAGCACCGCCACACGAAGAAACAAAGTAACTTGGTGACCGTAAAACATTTTTCCAATAAGGGGACTGTTGCGAGCTAAAATAAAGCTTTAGATTTTATAAAAGCTTTGTAGAATAAATTTTATAAGCTTTTTTTTAGCTTGCAACAGTCCCCTATAGCAAATATAAAATATCGCCTCAGCACTCCACTTCTAACATCCGAAACTTTTCTTGTGAAAAAAATTCTCTGATTCGCCATTATCTCGCTCGCTTTAACAGGCGAATTAAGCTATATTCTAAGGCTTTCGATATGATAGAAAATTCTCTCATCTTGCTTTTCTTTAAAGATATATTATCTATACTTACTTTGAGCAATGCCGATTATATCAAATAGCGAGTTTTACATTTTAAAACTTTTGCGATGATGCGCTGTTATGCCATATTTTTTGATTGCCTCTCGATGTTGTTTGGTACCATATCCTGAATTCTGAGCCCAATTATAATGCGGAAATTTATTATGTAAATTATCCATTATTCTATCTCTGGTAACTTTTGCTATAATTGAAGCAGCCGCTATAGAGATCGACTTATCATCACCCTTGATGTAACTAATAAAATTTGATTTATTAAACTTCATATTACCATCAATAATGACTGTTTCTGGTAAAACAGGTAGGGCATTAGCTGCAATTATACAAGCTTTTTTTGTTGCCTCTAAGATATTTATTTTATCAATTTCTTCTGGCTGGACAATGCCAATTGACCAAATATAATTATTGATAATTTCTTCGTATAAATTTTCTCTTTTTATTTTAGAGAGTTTTTTTGAATCTTTAATTCCTGATATTAATTTGTTCTGGTCAATAATAACAGCAGATGCCACAACTGGACCAGCAAGAGGCCCTCGACCTGCTTCATCTATACCAGCTATGATGCCACTATGTGAGAATTCAATAGTTAAATCCATTACATACTCTCTAAATTAACTCTAGCTATAGTAACTAATTTCACAGTTTTAACCTTAGCTTTTTTTAAAATTTTACTACATTCATTACTGGTTGCGCCAGTAGTTAATACATCATCTACTAATAATATATTCTTATTTTCCAAATTAAAATTTTTATGCAGACCAAAACTACCAGATATATTTTTTACTCTCTCTAACTGGTTTAAGCCTACTTGGCTTTTTGTCATATGTTTTTTAAATAATAATTCCGGAATACAAGGAATATGAAAATATTTTGATAATTCACATGCTAAAACTTGCGGTGGATTATAATTTCGAAAAATACGTTTGAATTTATGCATGGGTACAGGCACTATTATATCAAGATCTTGTAGATCATTTTTGAAACGTTGATATATTAATTTAGCAAAAAATTTGGCAAGATTTGTTTTATCATTATATTTAAATTTATAAACTAATGATTTAGTGTCAGATGAAAATTCTAATAAAGAGCGCATCATATCAAATTTTGGTTTAGAACTGATGCATTTTCCACATATTATATCCTCATTAATATTAACCTGAAATTTTGTACAACAAATCATGCAATATGGTTTTGTCGTAAATTTAAATTTAAACCAACAATCCGCGCAAATATTATTATTAGTTGCAGTTAAATTAGTACAAACAGAACATTTGAAAGGAAAAAGATAATTTAAAATTAAATTAGTTAAATTCATCAAAATTTTATTTTAACTTTTCCCAAATTTTGTCTATTTTGTCAATTATTAATTGATCCATTTTAATTTGCTTTCCCCAGTTTCTGCAAGTTTCAGGTGATATCTTGTTGGTAGCATCAATACCCATTTTGCTACCTAATCCTGATGCAGGAGAAGCAAAATCTAAATAATCGATCGGAGAGTTTTCAATAAAACTACAATCACGTTTTGCATCGGTTCTTGTAGAAATTGCCCACATTACTTCGCGCCAATCTCTAACATTAATATCATCATCTACTATAATTACATATTTGGTATATATAAATTGCTGCAGGTAGGACCAAATTCCCATCATTATCCTTTTTGCTTGGCCTGGATAAGTTTTTTGTATCGATATAACAGCTATTCTGTAAGAGCACCCCTCTTGTGGTAGCCAAAAATCGACTATCTCAGGGAATTGATCCTGAATTAATGGAATGAAAACCTCATTTAAGGCAGCGCCAAGAATTGATGGTTCATCTGGCGGTTTGCCAGTATAAGTGCTAAGATATACTGGATTTTTTTTCATTGTAATAGCAGATAGCGTAAATACTGGAAATAATTCAACATCATTGTAATATCCAGTATGATCGCCAAAAGGCCCTTCTGGCATATATTCTTCTAAACTGATATGCCCTTCGAGGATAATCTCTGCATGGGCCGGCACTTCAAGATCTATAGTTTTACATTTCACTAATTCAAGTGCTTTATTTTGTAATAATCCAGCAAAATTATATTCAGACATAGTGTTGGGAAGCGGCATAACAGCTGACATAGTAAGGCTAGGATTTGCTCCAATAACAGCTGCTGCAGGCATAGCTGTATTTTTTAATTTTTGCCAATTTTTGTGATGTTGCGCTCCACCACGCATCTTAAGCCAGCGCATTATTAATTTATTTTTGCCAATTGGTTGTAACCTATATATACCAAGATTGTAATTATCTATTTTACTTTTACCTGCGCCCTTAGTAACAATTAATGGCCAGGTAATTAGCGGACTAACATCATCAGGCCAACATTTTTGAATAGGTAAAATATTTAAATCTGGCTCTGTTAAAATGACTTCCTGACTCGGAGCTTTTTTAACATTTTTAGTTTTCATCGCTAACATTCTTTTAGCAATAGGCAGCATAGCAACGGTTTCTCTAAAAGATGATGGTGGATCTGGATTTTTCAAAAATGCTAATAATTTACCAAAATCACGTAACTCTGTAGCATTTTTTAACCCTAAGGCTAAACTAATTCTATCAGCATGCGCGTATAAATTAGTAATTACAGGATAAGCAGATTTGCTACCATCTGATTTTATAACATTTTCAAACAAGAGGGCAGGTCCAGCATTTTTTAAAAATCTACGACTAATTTCAGTAATTTCAAGATCACAAGATACAGCTTCTTTTATTCTTTTTAACTGATTATTTTTTTCAAGAAATTGTAAAAAATCTTTTAAATCATTGAAATACATTTTTATATGTTATTTTAATTTATTTTAAGCAAGATATTTACCTTGCAAATAATTAATGAATATATCAGGTTGAATTTTATCATATCCAGTAGAAACCTTTAGCAGATCTTTCGACGATTTAAGTGAGCCAAATTGACGTAAATTTTTATTTAAATAATTATTTATACTACTGAAATCGCCTTGAGAAACCTCAAAATCAACATCGTGATTTTCCTTAATTTTCTTCATCAACATGCTAGCAATAATCGCACCATTTGTATATGACGGGAAATATCCTATCAGACCAGATGGCCAATGAATATCTTGCAGACAACCATTTGCATAATTATCTGGTACAATTCCAAGATATTCTTTCATTTTATTATTCCATATTTCAGGTAAATCTGCTGCTTTTATTTTACCAGCTACTATATCTTGTTCTATTTCAAAACGTAATATCACATGTAGTGGATAAGTTACCTCATCTGCATCTACCCTGATAAAATTAGGCTTAACTCTAGTTATGATTCGATATAAATTTTTGCAAGAATATTCAGCGCCTTTAAGGCTAAATTCATCTTTTAGTAATTTTGCTAAAAAATCACAAAATTCAATTGTCGTTGTAGCTTGCATTTCCATAATTAAAGATTGACTTTCATGAAAACCCATTCCTTTTGGACCGCCTACTGCTTGCCATATATAATTTTCTGGCAAGGCCTGTTGATATAAGCCATGGCCAGCTTCATGAATCACTCCAAACAAACCTGATAAGAAATTTTTTTCATCGTATCTTGTAGTAATTCTAACGTCATTCTTACCGCCAATACAAAAGGGATGAGTCGATTTATCAAGCCTGCCTCTATTGAAATCAAAGCCCATCTTTTTAGCAATTTTTAAACCTATTTGTTTTTGTAATTTATTATCAAATTTTTCACTAAAGTTAATAATTTTTTCTGAAGATTGTTTGTGGATAATTTTGTGTATAAGATCAGGCAGTGCTTTTTTTAAAACATCATAAACAGATGTTATTTCCGAAGATTCTCTGTCTGGGTCAAAGCCGTCAAGCAAGATATCATAAGCGGGTTTTGTAAATTTTTTAGATTTAATTTGAGCAATATCAGATACTATTTTAAATACTCTATCTAAATATGGAGCCATAGTTTTAAAATCATTTTCAAGCCGACATTTACGCCAGGCAAATTCAGATTCACTGGTAGCAATTGATAATTCATGAGCCATCTCAGCAGAAATACAAGTAGCTTGATCGTAAGATTTTTTTATTAACCCTAAATTTGATTTTTGCCATTCATTAAGTGATTCTATATCTTCATTTGCTTTTGTAATAAGGTCGGCTATTTCTGAGCTTGTGCTCATTTCATGAATCAAAGAACCAAGCGCAGCTACTTCTTTCTGTCTTGTATTAGCAGAACCAGCTTGTAACATAACTGCAGAGTCCCAGTGAGCAAGAGATGCTATTGATCCTATTTGCATGATTTTTTCAAATTTTTCTTCAAGTTTCAAATAATGAATAATTTTATTTGCCATATAAAATAGTTATATAATTTTAGTTTTAATTGTTATTGCGTGTAGTTTAGTTTTTAGTAAATCTGCAAGAGCGGATTTAACTATTTTATGCTGATTAATAAGTGATATACCATTAAATGATGGATCACTAATTTCAAGAGAATAGTGATCCATATCCCCGCGCGTATCCTCTAATTTTATTGTCGCATCTGGGAATTTTTGTTGTATTATAGATAATAGTTCTGCTTTAGGAATAGCCATATTTATAACATATCAGAAATAATTTACATTATGCAACTTACAAAAAAAATATATGATTTGCAATCATTAAAATTCCTGCAAAATACAAATTTAAACATAGCTATTCTTGGTGGTTCTTTTAATCCAGCACATTCTGGACATTTTTTAATATCAAAACAAGCGCTAGATTACCACAAATTTGATTATGTAATCTGGTTAATTGCTAATCAAAATCCGCTAAAACCAAAATATAAAAAAGATATTTTTACCAGAGCATTTGAAGCTTTAAATATGGCTTCCCATCCCAAAATTATTGTTAGCTCTGTCGAATATGACTTAAATACATATTATATATATGACTCTTTACGGAAAATAATATCATATTTTCCCCGCAATAAATTCACTTGGTTAATGGGTGTTGATAATAAATCCAATTTTTCTTCTTGGTATAGATTTTCAGATATCGTAAAATTATGTGAAATAATTATATTTGATAGACCAGTTGTTGATAGATTTATCAATAATTCAGAATTTGATCTAAAATTCAAACCATTTCTTGCTAAAAAACAAACTCGTAATATAATGATTTACAAAGGAAAGATGAATATGTCTTCATCTTCAAAAATTAGGCATTCTTAATAAAAATGAGGTTGTTAAAAAATGTCATATAGTTCAGATGCATATAATCCAGATCAAGTAAAAGATTTTATTATAAAAATTTTAGAAGAAAAAAAAGCTGAAAATATAAAATTTTTAGAGCTTTCTGACTCTATCCCGTGGGCAAAATATATGATTTTTGCCAGTGGTGGATCAGCGAAAAAAATATCAGCTATTGCTAAGCACATAATTTATGCCTTAAAACATAAAGCAAAATGTCCTGCTTTTGCTGATGGCTTAAATAAATCAGACTGGGTGTTTATAGATGCAGGTGATGTAATAGTGCATATTTTTCAACCAGAGGCTAGAGAAAGATTTAAATTAGAAGAATTATGGGGAAGAAAAAATTAGTAGATTTTGATTATAAATAAATGGAAGCACATATTTTAGTCGTAGTTATTACCATTATAGCAGCAGCTGTTTTTGTAGTAGCAATTTTTAAACGTTTAAATCTAAGCCCAGTGCTTGGTTATTTGGTAGCTGGAGCAATTATTGGGGATAATGGTCTGGCAATTGTTAATTATGATCAAACGAGCCTGCTTGGAGAATTAGGCGTAGTATTCTTATTATTTGCTATTGGGCTTGAGCTTTCGATTGAAAGATTAAAAAAAATGCGCAAATATGTTTTTGGCCTTGGTTCATTACAGGTCCTTATTACTGCTGCTATCATAGGTGGCGCTGTTGCATTGGTAACTCAAGATAATAATGCAGCAATAATTATCGCCGGGGGGCTTGCACTTTCATCTACTGCGATAGTAATGCAGGTAATAAATGAAACTAATAGCCAATCGATGCAAATTGGTAGAGTTGCTCTTGCCATTTTATTATTACAAGATTTAGCAGTCGTACCATTGCTAGTTATTGTCCCTATTTTGGGCGGTAATGGTGATATTTCAATAGGTGCTGCGCTTGGTAGTTCATTAATTAAAGCATTTTTAGCTTTAATTGTGATTTTTATTTCTGGCAGAGTTCTTTTAAGACCTTTATTTTCCTTCATTTCATCAGATATTAATAGTGAGAGTAGTGAATTACCAATTGCTTTTACTTTACTTGTGGTGTTAACAGCATCTTGGGGAACTGAGTATTTTGGGCTATCTCTTGCCCTTGGTGCTTTTGTCTCTGGTGTTTTGGTCGCTGAAACTGAGTTTAGGGCTAAGGCGGAAGAAAGTATTTATCCATTTAAAAGTTTATTACTTGGCCTGTTTTTTATGAGCGTTGGAATGAAAATTGACGTAATAGAAATATATTCTCATATAACAACCATAATAACATTTTGCATCGCTTTAATTGCTATGAAAGCAATAATCGTTACTGGTTTATGTATAATATTTGGTTTTAATAAAGGAGTAGCTGTTCACGCTGGTTTATTACTTTCTCAAGGAGGAGAATTTGCTTTTATCTTGTTTGGTCTTGGTAAAGATTATGGAGTATTGGAAGAAAACATTGCTAATATTTTATTGCTTGTTGTCACATGTTCTATGGCGCTTACACCATTACTTGCTATGTTGGGGCAAAAATTTGCAGATAGATTTGAAAGGAGGCTTGGCAGGACCCCAGAGCAAATAATTGAATATGGGGCACGTGATTTAACAAACCATGTAATAATTTGTGGTTTTGGGCAAGTAGGAAAAATGGTCGCTAAGGTACTGGAGGCTGAATCAATTAATTATATAGCTCTTGATATTAACGGCGAAATTGTAGATGAAGAGTTAAATAATGGATTCCCTGTTTTTTTAGGTGACGTTTCTAAAATAAATAATTTAAACGCAGTGGGTGCTCATAGGGCCTTCACAGCTGTGTTGACTATGAATAACACAGTGACGATCAAAAAAACGGCAAAAGCTATCAAGGCAAATTTTGCTAATCTTGATGTCGTAATTAGATTAAAAGATCTTAAAAAATGTACTGAATTTTATGATATCGGTGTTTCAACCATTATCCCTCAAGATTATGAAACAGGTTTGCAGCTTGGGGGAGCAGTTTTAAAATCTATTGGTTTAAGCGAAAGTGAAATTAGTAGAATAAAATTACAATTTAGATCTGGTAATTATGTTGTTGTAAAAACTGAAGAAACCTTGCTTGAATCAGAAGAAGATGAGTAGATTTTTAATTTCTGCAATTATTTTAATATCAGCTATTACTACAACATGTTTGGCGGATTTTTCTAAAAAAAAGCTACCAATTCCTCGTTTCGTAACTATCAAATTTAATGAGGTTAATGCCAGAACCGGTCCTGCGATTGATTGTCCAATAAAATGGATTTTTATTAAAAAACAAGAACCGGTAGAAATTATAGCTGAGTATGAGCAATGGCGTAAAGTTCAAGATATAGATGGGGAAGGGGGGTGGATACATCTAAGCGCTTTATCTTCAAAACGTTCAGTGATTTTAATTTCTGATAAGATTGTACCAATAATTAGCAAGCCTGGCAAATCTCAAAATATTATAGCAAAATTAGAGCCGGGAATTCGTTGTGATTTAATAAAATGCGAAGATCAATGGTGCCAAATTGCTTGCCAATCTTATAAAGGTTGGATCGCTAAAAATCTTTTATGGGGAGTTTATTGAACACTCTCATCAATATAGGAATATCAAAATAATTATAGTTATTTAAAACAGAATTTTTTTCACAAAAACGAGGTAAACCCCATGAAGAAATGTATCACAATCATATTTTATTTAATAGAAAATTTTTCCTGACTTCGGAAGTTTTTTTTGATAATTTTGTGAGTCAATCCCTTGTGTT
>CAYGSI010000026.1:0-16240 GCA_964352655.1 uncultured Rickettsiaceae bacterium | reverse complement strand
CTTGTACTCTGTTTCATAAAATTATTCCTTTTGGTTTGTCATATGCTATACTAGCATAACCTATAGTTTAATTTTACACAAGTTTTTATACGTTACCATCTTTTGCAAACCCTTTGTTAACAGTGCCTAGTAAGATTTAAATCCGATAGAAAAGTTTTAGGCTAATATGAAACGATGGATTAAGGGTAAAATTACTTAATTTGCTAAGCTTTCCTCTAGTTAACTAAGGTAGGTTTTTAATAATATTAAACACCTCAAAAGCATGCCCTCTAGCAGAAACATTATCCCATATTTTTAATATTTTTTTATTTTGATCAATTAAAAACGTAGTACGATCAATTCCTGTATATTTTTTGCCAAACATATTTTTTTCTTTTAATACATCATAAGACTGACATATAGAACCTTCTGTATCAAGAAGGAGAGGATAAGCTATATTTTCCTTATCACAAAATTTCTTATGAGATATCATATCATCCTTAGATACACCAAAAATAACAGCATCAAGCTTTTTAAATTCCACAATAAGCGATGAAAAATCTCTAGCCTGTATGGTGCAACCTGGGGTAGAATCTTTTGGATAAAAATATAATATTATAAATTTGTTTGGCAATTCATTTAATTCAATATTACCACTTGTAGAATCCGCTATAAAATTTGGAGCTATATCTCCTATTTTTAATTTATACATAACACACAACCACAATTAATATCGTTAAAATTTTATACTATTTGATAACATCAGATAAATAGAACCATCACAACATGATATCCAATAATCTCTAACATCACGAGCAATTGATAAAATCTCTGGGTTCACTGGCAATTGACCAGTTTCATCTGTTTTAAATTTATAGAGATTACCATCAGAATCTATAACATGAACGATATATACTGCACCATCTTTGACAACAAAAGGATCTAAAAATGTTACAGCTTTTGGCCTTTTAGCATTACGCTCTTTTTCTGAAATAAGTTCACCAGCCCAATAAGTTTTACCATCAATTGTTGATAAAATAGCAACCTCTCTAGCATTACTTGTAACAATTAAATTATTATCATGAAATATCATAGACTGAATATCAGCTGCATTTTTTACCCATATTTCTGAACCATCTCTAACGTCTAATTTAACGATTTTACCGTTACTAGTTGCAAAATAAACATAATTATCAACAAAAATAGGTTTAGTAACAATAACTTCAGGAGCAAAATTAGGTAAGCCTATTT
Source organism: uncultured Rickettsiaceae bacterium (assembly GCA_964352655.1). Classification (GTDB taxonomy): domain Bacteria; phylum Pseudomonadota; class Alphaproteobacteria; order Rickettsiales; family Rickettsiaceae; genus Megaera. The sequence goes on along the minus strand of CAYGSI010000026.1, from coordinate 15,010 downwards.
CTTGGTTATCATCTATATTATATACCCATAAATTCGCGCCATCCTTAGCTCTAAGATAAATAACTTCCCCAGAACTATAACTTGCAAGCACATTTCCATTATGAACTACAGGATGAGCATGATTTTTCGCTGAAATAATTTCACTCCCCCCCTCGTGAATCCACATAATTTTAGAATTTTTAATATTATAAGCCAAAATCTGGTTACTTACAGTTTGCACTATAATTAATTCATCATCCACCATCACTGGCTTACTTCTTAAAATATCAGGAAATTTTTTACGAATAACTTCATAACCATTTGCCGCATTAAGCACAACTAGGCTGCGAGTATTATAAGTTATATATAATTTTCCATCACTAAATAAAATTCCACCAGCACTAAATTTATTATCAGTCTTACGATCCACAATATTTTTCGTCCATAATATCTTTTTTTCTTCTAAAGAGAAGGCAGTAACGTTACCCTTAACATCAATATTATAAACGACTTTTTTTGCAATTGCTGGAGAGGCAATAATTTCACGCCTTGATGATTTATAAGATTTGAGTTTATCATTATTCAACGGATTAACAATTCCGCTATAGAACAAATTACTCTTAGGTGATTCAACTTCCAATTTTGGCGTAAAATCAATTAAATTTTTTATTCTAGTAGTTCCTATACCAGAACAGCCCGTTAATAAAAATATTAAAAAGATTGTAGAAATTTTTTTTATCATTTACATACCCTAAATTTAGATAAAATAATTAATTCATTGCAGAAAGTAAAGCCCTTGCTTGATCTTTGAGTATCGCAGAAGATCGTGATAAGGCAATTACTTCTGTAGCATATTTTTTTGCCATATTATAATCTTGTTTTGTAAAATAAAAAATTGATTTTAATAAGGTAGCTGTAGAATAAAATAGCTGAGATTCATCATTAAAATATGCAAAATAATCTTGAGCTACTTGCGCTTGTTTATCATTTACCTCTGTTTGGTCGATAAATAAATTCAGATATAAAATTCTTGCATATATTTTAGTAATTTCACTATTTTCCTTGGCCAAAACAATTTGTTGAATTTCATCCATTGCACTTAGAACATTGCCATCATTTAACTGATTCTGTATTAATTTTAGTGCTGCCAATTCCGAAACATTATTTTCCCTAGTAAGTTTTATTTCTTCTAATAAATCATTAATTTTCTCTGGTTTATACTCTTCAGATACTAGCTGAACAAATAAGTCGCCAACTTCCTGATTTTTTTGCTTTTGACTTGCAGAAAACCAACTATAACTTGCCATTAAAACAGCAATTACAATAGTTGCAACAATTATACTAGGAAAGGTTTTTCTAAATAAAACAACCCTTTTACTATCTTTTTCATCATTTAATATTTCGTCTAAGATATCTGCCATAAATATAACTTATAAACTATTTTTATTTACAATTAAATTTGCTTCTTGCATGTTTTGTTCTTATCATCGAATTATTCGATCTGTTAGGGAATTCTTTATCTAATTTATCCAAGATATTACATGCTTCTTTTTTTCTGTCAAGATCACCTAAAGAAAAAGCTAGTTTTAATAAGCTATCAGGAGCTTTAGCTCCTGATTTATATTGTTTATAAGCTTTAGAATAATTAATTGCTGCTTTATTAAAATCTCCTCGACGATAGAAACTTTCAGCATACCAAAATATCGCATTTTCTTGCAATTTATGCCCTGGATATTCTTCAATAAATCTTACAAAACGTTCCTCAGCTTCATTAAGTTTACCAGCTTTTAAAGCAGCAAGAGCTAAATCATATTGAGATTTTGGTGACCTCACAGCCTCTTCTTCTTTTTGATCTAAACCAGGGCCTCCAACTTGAACCTTTTGTGTTGATAAAACGCTAGACACAGTAGTATTTTTACTTGCTGATGATTGCGACTGGCTCTGCAACAAAGAATCAATCATATTTTCAAGAACTTCAATTCTCGATTTTAATTCTTTTATTTGGTCAGATTGCTCTTGGATCATTAAACCATAATTTGTACCATCTGCGGCAAAACTAGTATAGCTTGTAAATAACAAAATAACGCTAATAATTATCGATAAAAAATTTCTCATTGTGCAAAAAATATACAGAAATCCGTTAGAATAATCATGATAATAACCTAAATCATTATTTAGTCCAGTATTTTATTAAATAATAAACTTATGTTAACTACGGCCAAGCTTAGATTCGTGCTTTACAAGCTCAGCTTCTTTACTTAAAGTATTAAGGCCCTTATCTATGATCACTTTTTGTGCAACTGAAGATTTTTCGTAAACTATCTTTGCTGCATCATAGATTTTTTCACAATTCTCTTTATTAAATATCTGGTCATTACCATGTTCTATAATATTCTTTACTAAATTAGCCGCGCCATTAATTACAGCAGAATAAAGTACATTTAATTGCTCTTGTTCATTTTTATTATTTAACAAATGCTCAATTTTCTCTGCTTGTTCTTCAGGATTTACGGCATTTCTTCGTTTTACCACTTTAGCCATATCATTTTTATTCAGAATTCTATCTTCAGAACCAATTTTAGCGTCATAATTAAATCCATTAATATTTATATCATTTTTATGACTAGACTTAGCTTTACCACCATTTTCAAGTAGATCAAGAATAAATTGCTGTTTTTGCTTTAAGTTTGATTGAGTAGATTTATCAGTTTCATTAACATCAGCATGCTCTATAGATTTTGCAACTTCAACTTCTTCACCTATCTGCTTTAAAGTATTTGTCACCTGTTCTGCTTCTTGATTCAATTCAGGCTCATCTAATTGCTCAGAACCAGGCATTTTGTTATTCTCATCAATTATTTTCTTATTTAATGCGTTAATAGTAAAACTTGAAGATTCTAATTGTTCTGGATTTTTTCGGGTAAGACCGTTATAAATAACACTACCCAAAGTAGCAAAAAAACTCTGCTTAAATTCCTTGTTTGTTAAAGTATTAGTACTAAATTCATTAATAGCTTTTCGTACCGAAAAATTACTTTTTATCACCTCAATTTTTGTAGAAAACTGGTTAAGCTTTGATTGTAAATTTTTAATCATCTCTAATTCTTTAGCAACATTATTAAGTAATTCTTGTTTTATTGAATTATTTTCAGCAGAAATATCAGAATCTACTAAATTTTTTTGCTCCTTGACAAGCCCCTTTTCTCTTGCGGATAAACTACTCATTACTTTATGCAGCTCTCCTCCATCTTTAAAATTATCTTTTAAACTTTGCAATGATTCATTTTTATAAATTGCATTAATATTATCAGCTAATGCTGTACTAAGATCTTGATAAGTTTTTAAAAAATCTGAAGATGCCAAAATCCTTTTTTGTGTTTTTAATTTTGGATTTATAGCTTTATTAAAATTTGCTATATTTTCTTTAGCAGCTAATTTTTGCATATCAAGAAAAGGCAAACTTTCTGATGCATGTTTATCGTCAGCAAAAAATTTTATCAAATTCTTTTGCACGAGCTTTTTTACTTCGGTATAATCATTTTTTTTATTTGGATTTAACAATATCTTCAGTAAATCATCAGAAAGATTAATTTCATTTTCAAGGGTTTTAACAAAATCTCTCTTTTCTGAAAAATTAAGAAATCTTTCTTTTTTAGTGTATTGATCAATGACTCTAAAATTCGCACTATTTAATAGTAATTGATTAGCTAACCTGCCTCCTATTAATTTATTTAAACCTTGTTGAGTATTTAGCTCAGAAGTTAAATTCTCCCTAGCTGCTTTCAATATTTCTCTTACTTTCTCTAAATCTTCTAATTTTGCCCCCTTCTTTTGTAGCGATAAGAGTTTTTTCTCAATACCAACTTCTGTTGCCTTGAAGCTCAGCACTGCTTTTCCTTTATTTACTTCAGCATTAGGGTCTGCATTTAATAAACTATCTACTTGCTCCTTAAATGAATTATCATCAATTGAAAAAATCTTGCCATTATTAAATTCTATTTTTTTAATCAATTCTTGTGCAATAAAACCTTTGATATTTTCAATATCTTTAAGCATTTCATCAATTGATCTTTTGGCCTGACTTTGATTTATTTGGTTTGAATCCTTCATTACACAAAACCTACATTAAAATTTATTTAATAACTTAACAAATTATATATTTTTTTATCAATGGTTTGTAGCAAAAATTAGAATAACTACAAATTATTATAAAATTCTGTGTTATACTAATTTCCGTAAGTATGAAGAGGTTTTTTTAAAGGAATTGAGATTGACTAATGATACCACCTATAAAAAATTAACCAACAACTACTTTGTTTCTTCCTGTTTCTTTTGCCTCATATAGCGCTTTATCCACTCTATTGACAAAATCCTCAACAGTTTCTCCATTTTTATAGGCTACAAGGCCGATCGATGTTGTTTTGTGTAAAGGATCTTTTTGCCCTGGGATTATAAAAGGAGTAGCTTCTATTAACTCACGTATTTTTTCTGCAATTTGGGTGCCCATTTCTAAATCAACATTATTAATTAATACTATAAATTCTTCACCGCCGTATCTTGCAATAAGGTCAGTTACTCTAAAAGAAGATTTTAAAGTTGCAGTTAAAGTTTTTAACACCGCATCACCAGCGGGATGACCATATGTATCATTTACTTGTTTAAAATGATCCATATCCAACATCATCATACATATATTTTTTTTAGATTCAGCCGCTTTAGCTACCATCTGTTTTAGATGAATATCAAAATATCTTCTGTTAAATACGCCAGTTAAACCATCCTTAGTAGACAAATCAACAGTCTCTTCTAGCTCTGTACGCAAATTATCCTGATATTGTTTACGACGCAACTGTGTTTTTACTCTAGCTTTTAATTCACTCTGATCTGGCGGGCACATAATATAATCATTAACCCCAAGCTCAATCGCCTTAATAACCATAGGAAGATTATCTTCTTCTGCAAGCAGCATGATCGCTACATTTTTAAAATCAGGCTTAGAACGAAGCATGATTGCAACTCTGAGTGGATCATCTACATTTATTTGACAATTGATAATAACAAGATCTGGGACAAATGAACCAAGAGTATCTATTTCATCAGGCGAAGATACAGTCTTGATTTGTTGTGAAAGCTCAGTTAAATTTTTACGAATATGTTTTGATTGAATTACATCATCATCAAGCAACAAAATTTTAGTATCAGCAAAATGGTCTTTTATCTCAACGGTGCTGCCTCCTAATTCTGCATTAATATTATTCCTTAATTTTAATTCATCTATTACAGTTTTCATTCTCGATAAAGATGAAACTCTAGCAAAAAGTGCAGTATCATTAATTGGCTTGGTTAAAAATTCGTCGGCTCCAGCTTCTAGGCCTTTAATACGGTCTTCAATTTCAGATAAAGCTGTCACAATCACAACAGGTATGTGCATAGTTTCAGGATTTGTCTTTATTTTCTTACAGGTTTCAAACCCATCCATTCCTGGCATCATCACATCTAAAAGCACAATATCAATCTTATTGTTCTTTAATAATGTAAGGGCATCACTGCCATTAGTTGCTGTCAATACTGTATAATATTCAGCAAGCAATTTTGCCTCTAATAATTTAACATTTTGCTCTAAATCATCAACTACTAATACTGTTGCTGTCATGTTGTTAATATGTTTGCTGCTTTGTTATAAAACCTTCTACGGCATTAAAAAATTTCTCAATAGAAACAGGCTTAGATAAATATAGCTCACATCCTGATTGGGAAATTTTTATTTTTTCATCTTTCATAGCAAAAGCTGTAATTGCTATTATAGGGATCAATTTTGTCGATTGATAGGATTTAAGTTTTTTTATAAGATCCAATCCAGAAATTCCATTTAATTGAATATCCATTAAAATTAAGTTAGGACGCTTTTTTTCAACTACATCTATAATATTTTCACCATCTTTTAAAATAATCGTTTTATGATTTAGCTTGGACAGCAAATCTTTAAACAATTTTATATTTAACTCGTTATCTTCAACTATTAAAATGGTCCCCATAGCAACTTTCTATAAATTAAATAGTATTATAACTTAAGTTATTTCAGTTTAATGCAATTTTCTAAGAAAAAAAGATTATTTACCCTTTATTTAGTAAATTTAATTATAACCTGACCAATTTTTGACAATTTATCAGAATTACAGACAAGTAATAACCAGTAATTACTAATTTTTACTTTCCATAAATTCTTAAATCGTCAGCTTTATTTAAATTATATCATTAGATATATTTTCTGCGTCTATAACACCACCAAGCTCAGATTCATCAATATTATGCAAATTAGAGATAAAATTATTAACAGTAAGCTCGATACCCTTATCGTTCCTATAATAGTCATTATGATCTTTGTATATCCTTGCTGATAATTCAGGAAAACTATCTTGAAAAAACGATATAGGTGAATAATCTTGTAGTTCATTATCTATAATACTATTGATTATTTCCTTAAACACTAACAATCTCACTACTGAATAAAAATCTTTTACTTGAGTTAAATTATTGCCAAAAGCATTTTTTAAATTTTTCTCATCTAATTTTTGTTTTATAGTCAATTCTACATTGGATTTAGTAGAATTACGGCTTGAAATCACCTCAGTTATAGGTTGTATAATTTGCTTTTGTAATACGGAATTTTCTTTTTCTTTACTATTAGACCCATATTGTTCTACAAAGCGGATAATCTCATCTTCGTAAAATTTGTTATAATCTTTATTTTGTTCTAACTTTTGTTGGATTAATTTTTCACTATAAGCTGATGCATTAATTATAGATGTTTTTAATATATAACCATCTACTAAATATTGCGGATATTCTTTTACAACTTTTTGGACAATTTCTGGATATTTTTGTGCAAAAATTTGAGCGCAAAGAGGGTTTTTATCACTTGAATTCATGATGCCAATATTTATTGCTTCAAAACAAATTTCAAGCGCCACTTCATAATTACTCTCCTGTTTTAGGCTAGGAATTTGTTTTATTAACCATTGTTTATCAATATATCCAGAAACGCCATAATCTCTTTCTATGACTATACCATATTTTTCTGTCCACTTACCTTTAGAAGCAGCAAGTTGTATTTTGTCTAATATATCCTTTTGCATTTGTTGTTTAAGTTGCAAGGGTAATTCAGTATGATTAATTTCAACGATTGGTGTAAATTCAAATGGCTGTTCTTTTATGTTATTATCATTATTTTTTTGCTCAAGGAATGTATTATGCAAAAAATCAATTTGCTTGGCTAAAATTTGTGATTTTCCTAAATCATAAAAACCTTTAACGTCAGAAAACATATCTTTCATATGAACTAGCACTTCAATTAAATTTTTAGCCGAATTTGAATCAAGTAAATTTTTATTAATGATATTATATGCTTTAACTGCAGCATCCATTGCATTTAATCTAATATCGTCAATTTTCACCTTTACACCATAAGATGCAAGTTTAATTAAAATATCTATTAAACAATTTTCATTCTCTGGTAAGTTTTGATTTCTTAATTTCAAAGAATCCAATACAAGCAAATATTGTGTATAATCACTTTCTTCACTAAGAATTTTATCGAATAATATTTGAATTTTATTAATATATTTCTGTACTTCTTTAATATAATTTTTATTCAATAGTTGATATATCATATAAGATTTTTCTAGAGCTTTTACGGCTTCTTGTTTTGTATAAAAAACAATATTACTATTTTCCTTAATCTGAGATTTTTCTAACAGAGCTTCAGCTTTAATAAATAAAGATTTAGCCTGAAATTTATTCATATCAAAGTTTTTGTCCTGATATCTATCATGCAGCATATTTAATTTTACTTGAATTTTTTTCTGCGCAGTATAAAAAACATCTATTTTATCGAGCAAAAGATCTGCTATCTCAATCCTTTCCTGAGCAGTTGATTGTTTTTGTAAAAATTCAGACCAAAAATTTTGTTCTACTAAATTATTAATATTCCTATTTTTAAAAACATATTCTTTGACACTCAAAATTTCTATTCTAGATAAATCCTCATTTATAAAATTATTAATTTTCTGCTCGGAAATCTTCTTTGCTGATACAGGCTTTTCTTTAACCTCTTTCTGGGCAACTATTTCTTTTGATTGTTTATTTCCTATATCTTGTTTTGACTGATTGTCAGCCTTCTCTATAGCTTTTAACTCTAATTCTGTATTTTTATTTATTACAGCCTTCATTTTGTGTATTTTTTGATTGAGTTTTTCCCTCACTAACACTTCATTATTTTTTTCTTGTTTTTTCCCCTTATTATAACGTTTTTTACTCATTAATTTTACCTCTCCCCATTTATGTTTATATATAGTAGCATCTTAACCCTAGCGCTCTTTAGCACTAGGATAATTATATAATCGTAAACAAAAATAGCATTTATTTTTCAGAAAATGTGGAGGTAAATTAATCTATTATAACATTTTTAACATATTTAAGCATATGCCAGAATTAGTTAATGCTCCAAGTGATTATTTTACTTTATAACCATATTTCATATTAACCAGTTTGATATGACAGTTGACACTGCAAGTCTTAATAGGGAGTTTCTTTTTTGCTATACATCCTTCTCTTGGTTCTAAAGCTAAAGTTTTTAGCATTTTTTTAGTTTCTGAATGTAAATATTGCACTTTCACTCTAGCTATCCCTTTTTTCTTAAAGCCAAGTAAAGAGGCTGCTCGTTCAGAGACATCTATCTCTCTATTATAAACAAAAGGTCCTCTATCATTAACTAAAACTATAATAGATCTAGCATTTTCTAAATTCTTCACTCTCACTAAACATGGCAGAGGTAAGGTCTTATGGGCTGCAGTTAACATATTTTTATTATATATGTCCCCATTTGCCGTTTTATGGCCATGAAAACCAAATTCACTACCATACCAAGAAGCTATTCCTATTTTAGAGTATCGACTATATTTTCTAGGTTTATAACATTTATTTTTGATTTTATATTTTTTACCAACTTTAAAATGGCCTTTATATTTCGTATTATTTCTATCTTCTTTAGATAAATTACTATAAGATCTATTAGGCCCAGACTGACAGGCCGAAAGTAACAAAGCAATAATAGTGAAAATGAACCAACAATTAAATTTACGAAAATCCATGATGATTACCAATTATCATCTGAAGTAATCTCTTCAATAATTTCAGCATCATCTTGAGCTATCAAATCACTTTTATCATCATCAATTAATACATCATCAGCTTGTCGCTCACTCTTTACCCCTGTAATTCGAGCATGGCTTACTACTTTTTTTACACCTCGAATTTTTGCCGCTATATTTGCAACTTTTCGTAACTCTTCTTCAGAACGCGCTATACCAAATAAATATACTACATCATTTAATGTCATAATATTATAATTAACAAATTTTATTTCATTATCTATAAATGTCTTAGATTTTATCTGACTAGTAATTAAACTATCCCTAGTATATTGAACTAAATCAAAATGGTTACTATTTTTAGCTATCTTTATTTCATTAATAACCTCTTTAACATGCTTCTGATTCCATGCTATTTCAACAGCTTTTATAATTTCTGATTGTTTATCAACTTGACCTGTATAAAGAACCCGACCATCAGAAACCTCAATATTAATTTTAGCATATAATTTTTGAAAACCCTGACGCATCATCTCTGATTTTATACCAGTTGATATTTTGATATCTGTTAATACTTCTTTAGGCTCCCGATCTTTAGCAAATTCTGCAGCCGTAACAGTTGCTCCTGTCATAACGACTGGGAGGACTGGCAGACAGCTACTTAATAAAAATAGGCAGGCAAAAATAAGGCAAAATCTATTCATGTTAATTATTTGTAATATAATATTTTAGAAAAAGATATTATATAGTAAATTAAAAATTTTCAAGTAGCTTATACTAATTCCTATTTTAATTATAACTTCATATTTAAAAACCAAGCATTAGCGATCTCAGACAAATACGCAGCATATTGCAGGCAAAAGGTCAAAATAAATAGGTAAAGATTAATTATTCCATGATTAATTGATCTTCGTTAGCCGTTAATTTAATCTTACTACCGCTAGAAAATTTACCAGCTAAGATAAATTTTGCAAGTTTATTTTGCACCTCTCTTTGAATCACACGCTTCAATGGTCTTGCACCAAATGCCTGATCATAGCCTTTATCTGCTAGCCAATTCATGGCCTTATCATCAAACTCAAAAACAATATTTTGACTACCAATAATTTTTTGCAAAATTTCTAACTGTATTTTAACGATATCATGCATGTGAGATTTATTCAGGCGATGGAAGAGTATTATTTCATCTAATCTGTTTAAAAATTCAGGTCTAAATGAATTATTAACAATTTCCATTACTTGCCCTTTAATTTCATCTGTATCCTCACCTTCTTTTTGATTTACCAAAATTTGCGACCCCAAATTTGAAGTTAGAATAATCAGAGTATTTTTGAAATCTACTAATGTCCCTTGGCTATCAGTTAACCTACCTTCGTCAAGTATTTGTAGCATAATATTAAAAATATCAGGATGAGCTTTTTCTATTTCATCAAATAAAATAACCTGGTAAGGCCTGCGCCTTATGCTTTCTGTAAGAGCTCCGCCTTGCTCATAACCAACATATCCAGGAGGAGCACCAATTAACCTTGCTACAGAATGTTTTTCCATATATTCTGACATATCAATTCTTAGAATTGCAGATCTATCGTCAAATAAGAATTCGGCTAACGCTTTTGTAAGCTCTGTTTTACCAACACCTGTTGGCCCTAAAAATAAAAATGAGCCAAGCGGTCTGTTATGGTCGCTGATACCAGCACGTGACCTACGCACAGCATCGCTTACTGCTTCAATTGCCTGTTCTTGACCAACAACCGACTTATTTAAAACAGTTTCCATTTTAAGCAATTTTTCTTTTTCACTAGATAACATGGTGTCAACAGGTATAGCGGTAATTTTAGAAACAATAACAGCAATGTCGCTATCTGTTACCCTTTCTTTTAATAATTGGTTACCTGAGGTTTCTTCTGCTTGTCTAAGTTTTTTAGTCAAATCTGGAATAACACCATATTTAAGCTCACTAGCTTTTGCAAGATCACCACTTCTTTCGCATTTTTCTAGGTAGATTTTGGCATTATCTAACTCTTCTTTAATTTTCTGAGATACATGTATTTGTGATTTTGCTGCCTGCCATTTTGAAGTCATATCAAGAGATTTAGATTCAAGCTCTTTTAACTCTTCAGATAAAGAGGCAATTTTCTTTTGTGAATGATCGTCTTTTTCTTTCTTTAACGCAGATAGCTCAATTTTAATCTGCATTATTTTACGATCAATTTCATCCAGCTCCTCCGGTTTACTTGAAACTTCAATTTTCAATTTACTTGCAGCTTCATCTAATAAATCTATGGCCTTATCGGGTAAAAACCTATCTGTAATATATCGATTTGAAAGCGTAGCTGCTGCAATAATTGCACTATCTGCTATAGTAACACCATGATGCAACTCATATCTATCTTTAATCCCACGCATAATCGAAATAGTATCTTCAATCGTTGGCTCTGAAATATAGACAGACTGGAACCTTCTAGCTAAGGCGGTATCTTTTTCAATATATTTACGATATTCATCCAAAGTAGTTGCGCCAATACAATGCAGCTCACCTCGTGCCAGCATTGGTTTAAGTAAATTTGATGCATCCATGGCACCATCAGTCTTACCTGCCCCCACAAGAAGATGCAGCTCATCTATAAATAAAATAATTTCACCGCTAGATTCTTTAATTTCATTAAGCACAGCTTTAAGACGCTCTTCAAATTCGCCGCGATATTTTGCTCCAGCAATTAATGCACCCATGTCCAGCTCAATAATTCTACAATGTATCAGTGATTCTGGTACATCACCAATATATATTCTCTGCGCTAGCCCCTCAATTATTGCTGTTTTGCCAACACCTGGTTCACCAATTAACACTGGGTTATTCTTAGAACGCCTTGATAATACTTGTATGGCTCTCCTGATCTCTTCATCGCGACCAATAATAGGGTCAATCTTTCCTTCTGATGCAAGTTTTGTTACATCTCTGCCATATTTTAGCAAAGCCTCATATGACTCCTCTGCATTTTCAGAATTAGCTGCTCTACCTTTTCTTAATTCAATTATTGCTGCTGTTAATTTTTTATTATCAACATTAGCACTGCTTAATATTTGACCAGCAGCACCTTTATCATAACATAGTGCTTGTAGTATTATTTCGATAGTTGTAAAACTATCTTTATAATTTTTGGATAAGCTGATTGCTTTCTCAAGTAATTTTAATCCATCTGCAGATAACGTTATCTGCCCTCCGCCTCCTTGAATTTTTACAGATGGAATTCTATCTAATTCTCTTGCAATACTAGTTTTGATATTTTCTAAATCGGCTTCAATTTTGTTGATTAAATTTAAAATTATGCCACTTTCTTCATCTAAAAGCGCAGATAATATATGTATTGGCAGAATTTGCTGATGATTATATTTTGCAGCAACCATTTGAGCAGCTGAAATTACATTTCTTGCAGCAGCAGTAAATTTGTCAATATTCATAAAAGCACCCTTTATTATTTTTATAACCTACATGATAAATATGGTTGTGAATTTAGAAAAATCAAGCTGAGAATTATTATTAGCTAATTATTTTTACATAAATTTAGCTAAAGATAGATAATGTTCTGGCGATAAATTCTCTGCTCTTAAATTATTGCTAATCTGTAGATGCTCTAAAACATCCAGGATGTTTGGAAATAGAGTTTTTAGAGATGATTTAATCATTTTTCTTCGTCCAGAAAATGCAATATTAGTAATTTTTTCAATATTATATAATAAATCGTTGCTAATCTGATTTTGTTTAGGCGTTAACCTAATGATGCTCGACCAAATTTTAGGCTCAGGATAAAATGCTTTGGGGCTTACATCAAAGCATTTTTCTACATGACAAGTAATTTGACATATCACTGAGAGCCTACCGTAAGCTTTGGTGCTTACTTTAGCTATGATACGCATAACTACTTCTTTTTGTAGCATTAAAGTCATGCTATTTATTAAATTAATTTGATGTAACCAAGAAATCAAAAGAGGCGTGCCAATATTATATGGCAGATTAGAAATAATATTCAGTTTATTATTGGCAACCAAATCTAATAACTTGATTTCTAAAGCATCATTATTTTTAATAATTAGCTGTGGATAGAATTTTTGTATTTCTTCAAGGAGAGGGATACAACGTAAATCTTTTTCTATGACTATAAGTTTTTCAGGTTCCTTTTTTAAAATAGACCTTGTAAGCCCTGCAGGTCCAGGCCCTATTTCTAAGGCAATATCTTCTTTTGCCAGGCAACTTGAATTTACTATTTTATCGCATAAAGTTTCATCAAAAATAAAATTTTGTCCTAGTTTTTTTAATGGATAAATGCCATGTTTACTTGCCAATTTAGCAATAGAGGGTAACATAAAAATTACTCAATGATCAGATTTTGATGTGAAAGGCAAATGAATAATATAATCCATTTTATTACATTATGTAGTTTAAATTACTGGAAATCCTTCTTTAATCCAGGTTTTTATTCCGCCTGCTAAATTATACAGATCTAGTTGCAAGTCTTCTTTCTCAAGCGATATACAGCCATTCATTGATCTAACGCCAGCAGCACATTGCAACACTAGCTTTTTATTTTGAGCAGCAATTACATCTAACTTGTTTAATAATTCAGATAAAGGAATATTCAATGCTCCTTCAATATGAGATTCTGCATATTCAAAGGGTTCTCTAACATCTATTAACATACATTCCTTATCAGTTAACCATGATTTTAAAATTTTTGCGTCAATAATTTTTATTGAATTAGCCAAAATATTATACCTCCAGGGCTTGTCTGTATAAATCTAATATTGCATCTTGCTCTGCTAGTTGATTTTTATCAAGCTTTCTTAATCTCACTACTTGCTTCATTATTTTAGTATCAAAACCATTACCTTTGGCCTCATCAAAAACTTGCTTAATATCATCCATCAAATCTGCTTTTTCGCTCTCCAACCGCTCTATTCTATTAATATATTGTTTTAATTGTTCTTTTGAAACTATCTCTGTCATTTAATCCTCCTAAGCTACATATTGACAAATCTAATGTATTTATACCAATTTTGCTGAAAAAAACTACAAAAATTTTCTAAAACAGCTTGAATATAAAACGCCTCTCTGTTAAACTTTAGGTTATTAATAAATAATTAATTTTTACCTTAGGGTGATTTTGGGGGGGAAATGATATTTAAAACAAGTATTTTTACTTGCAGTATTGCTGCAGTGGCGATGCTATCTGTAGCTTTATCTAAAAAAATATTTAAATGGAAAAAAGACATTGATAAAAATAATGTGCAATTAATGAAATTATATTTAGAATTAAAATTTTTGTATAAAAATCTTGCTGAAAGCGCCAACATTAGTTGCTCTACATCTTTCTGCCTTAATCTTATTGATGCAATGAAGGAATATTATAATTTGTCAGAAGTGGTAGTTATAGACTCTATTAGCATAGGTTTAATTAGTAACAAAATGAATTTGCTAAAAAAAAATGTATTTCAAGTTGCAAAAGAGAATTGTAAGCAGATTCAACAAGAATTAAAAATTAAAAATATGTATAAAAAAGTATTTAAATTTAACAAAAAGGACTATATGCTTTATATTTTCAAGATTGCACAAGATATTGAAAGCGAAAGTTTTATTGTATGTGTTGAAAATTCACCAAGTTTGTTGACTAAAAATGAGTTAATAGGACTTGAAAATAATGTAAATTTGCTAAGAACTAGAATGATGTTAGATTCGTTAGTTAGGCATGGTTAGATAACACAATGATCAAAAAACAGGAGACGACTATATAGATGTCAAGAGATTTAGGTCAACAGAATTTATATTTAAAAAAAGCAGGGCGATTAAATTCTCTGAATTAAGAGGTTAAGAAAAGGGGTAATCTTAT
>CAYGSI010000025.1:0-16979 GCA_964352655.1 uncultured Rickettsiaceae bacterium | reverse complement strand
ATTACCCCTTTTCTTAACCTCTTAATTCAGAGAATTTAATCGCCCTGCTTATTAAAAATTAGCATCAGTTAACTTACCCCGTTTCAAGCTCTCTATTTTTGTTAATTTCAGTAAATTTAAAAACGAATTTCTTATGTTTCTTAGAATAGTCAATATCTACAGACCCGCCTTTCTTTAGCTTACCAAATAAAATAGCATCCGCTATATATTGCTTGATCTCGGTATCTATCATCTTATCTAAAACCCTGGCTCCCTCTTTATTTTCAACACAACTATTTACAAAATGTTTTTGCACGCCAGGATGAATATAAATCTTGACCTTCTTATCAATTAACTGATCCTCTAACTCTTTTAAATTCTTATTTACTATTTTATCAACAATACCATCAATAGGGTTAAATATAATAATCTTATCTAATCTGCTTCTAAATTCTGGACTAAACTCCTCATTAAGTGTCGACATATCAATTTTACTTTCTTTCTCAGACGATTCCTTCTTACCAAAACCAATGGCAGCTTTAGCCTTCTGAGTTGCAACGTTGCTTGTTAATATTACTATACTATGTGAAAAACTAATTTTCTTACCACTATTATCAGTAAGCACGCCATCATCCATAACCTGCAATAACAAATTATATATTTCCTTATTAGCTTTTTCTATCTCATCAAATAATATAACTGAATAAGGATATTTATCCACCTCATCTGTAAGTACACCTCCTTGATCAAAACCAACATAACCAGGAGCGCTACCAACAAGCTTAGACACGGCGTTTGCCTCAGAAAATTCTGACATATCATATTTAAGTAATCTCATATTACAGAGAAAGGCTAATTGTTTTGAAAGCTCCGTTTTACCAACTCCAGTAGGACCAACAAATAAATAACACCCAGTCGGCTTAGAACCCTTTTTAAGACCAGCCCTTGACAATTTAATACTAGCACAAAGATTTTCAATAGCCTCAGCTTGGCCAAAAATAACTTTCTTAAGGCGCCCCTCTAACGATTTAATCTGATTAATATCATTAATATCTAATTTCACATTTGGTACTTTAATTATTGAAGCAACAAGCTCTTCTATTTCTTTGGCCGTAATCTCAAGTTTCTTACTTTTTTGGTGACCAGTTTTTACTTTAGCACCAACTTCATCTATTAAATCAATGGCCTTATCCGGTAAATTGCGATCATTAATATAACGCTCTGAAAAACTAATTGCTGCTCGCAATGCCTCATCAGTATAAGATACATTATGGTGTTCTTCATAATAACCTTTTAAACCTTGCAGAATCTTGAAAGTTGATTCTTCATCTGGCTCTTCAACGATAATTTTTTGAAAACGCCTAACTAATGCCATATCTTTTTCAAAATGATTATGATATTCCTTAAAAGTAGTCGAACCAATACATTTAAGAGTGCCATTAGCAAGAGCTGGTTTCAGTAAATTACTGGCATCTAATGCCCCACTAGTAGTAGAGCCAGCACCAATAATTGAGTGGATTTCATCAATGAATAATATAGCATTTGGTAATTTTTTAAGACATTCAAGCATTAATTTTATCCGCTCTTCAAAATCTCCTCTAAATTTAGTTCCAGCTACTAAACTACCAATTTCCAAAGAATAAATAACTGCATTTTTTAAAACATCTGGCACCTTACCTTTGGCTATAAGAGTCGCCATCCCTTCAGCTATAGCAGTTTTACCAACCCCTGGTTCTCCAACCAAAATAACGTTGTTTTTTTTGCGCCGACATAATATCTCCATTGTTCTTTGAATTTCACTCTGGCGACCTATCAAACAATCAATATCTTCCTTATCAGCCTTAGCGTTCAAATTGGTACAATATTTTTCTAACTCTTCCTCTGCGTCACTTAAATCATTTATAGATTCATCGTCAACAGGAGTTAAATGCGCACTCATTTCTTTAATGCCAGGTGGGATAAAAGCTGAACTTGGCCTCCTTCCAGAAGAAGAAACAGAAGTAGTTAGATTATTGTTGTTGGTAGATTTATTATAATCTAATATCTCAAATCTTGTTAACTTAGTCTCTTTAAGACATTTTAGAGCAAAAGAATTATGTTCGGAAAAAAATTCAGCTAAAAGATCTACGCCATTAATAAAAGACTTACCCTCAGCTTGGCTACAGATTACAGCTTTTTGGATAATTTTTTGGAACCCAATAGTAGGTTTAGCTTCACTAATATTATCCTTAACTAACTCAGCTAAATCATTTTTTATATATAAATTAAGTGCCTTTACTAGCTTACTACTATCAATTTTCTTTACTAACAGAAATTTTTTTACATCTTGGTCCTCTATTAACGCAAGCAGCAAATGTTCATATGTTGCATATTCATGATTATACTTTGATGCTATCCTCAAAGCATTTCTCAAAGTTAATTCTAATGTATCTGATAACATAACTTAATTCCTACTAGATCTAATCTATCTTTATGTAAATTAATGTTACTATTTTTAATTTTACAGGATAAACATATTGTAGTAAATTCTAGAATAAAGATAATAACTATGTGCTTTTAATATCAGTATGAATAAAACTAAATATTTGGGATTTGCTATTTTTATTTTAATTGCAATTGCAGCATTAACACTCATAAATATGCAAAATACTACTTCCATAACTGGAAAAAAAGGCAATTTAAACTTTGCAGAAGCGTCAACAACTTATAAAATAATACTCTATACAAAAAAGGCTTGTGGATATTGCAGCATGGCAAAAGATTTTTTTACTAATCATAATATCCCATACGAACTAATAGATATTACAAACAACAATGATTTACATCAACAACTGATTAACAAAACTGGTCAGGTTACAGTCCCTTATGTGTTTATTAATGATAAATTTGTAGGCGGTTATACCGATCTCATGAAAATTAAATTTGATTAGAAAACCATTATTTATCAAACTAAATATTTACTTTAAGTGCTCCACAATTTTTTGTTAAAAACTAAACTATTGAGGAGCAGCCTAAAATTAAATATAAATCCTATTCAATATGCCCACAAAATTCACCGCTTGTAGATAGTTCTAATACATCATCGACATAATTATTATCGATCTCTACTAGATTATTTAGCAATTCTTTTATTTGATTATTCTCTGTTTCTAAAGCCAGCTGGAAAATAGTTTCACCATTTTTATCAATATAATTTACATCAAAATTTTTCTGTTTTACACATATTTTAAAAGAATCTAATTCACTTTTATTATCAAAATTTTTATTTCTCAAGTAATATAATGCTAGTTTGTTCGGTAAATCTATACTGCTCTTGCTTCTAGTAAGCTTCACTTTTTTTCTCTCTTTGTTCACTTCCAGATTTTCTTTGTTCACTTCCAAATTTTCAACAACCCTTTTTTTCATAACACCCTTCAAACATTAAACAAGATTCATATATCTAACAAAAAACCCTCTAAAAGTCAATTGTTAACTATCAGCAAGGTAAGCAACATCACAATAAAAAATAGAAAAGCGCCAAAAATAGCTGTTTGTTGATTATGAAAATTAGAAATTTTATCCATTAACTGGCTTTCAAACGAATTAAAATTCCAATCTTCTTTATTTTTTTCATCTTCCTTGCCTTGTAAAATTTTATTATTTATATAAACAAAAATATTCAAAATGGTAACGACAAAATTAATCCCTCTGCTTATTTTTTTGTTAATTTTAACAAAATACACTACTGCAAAGCCGATTGTTAATAATAAAAACTGTTTGATTATATCAAAATTATAAGCTCTATTGAAAGAAGATGTTTGTTCTTGCAGTACAGGAGAAAAGAAAAATAAAAACCCACAAAAAACAATAAATATCGTTAGCCCAAATAATGATGTTTTATTAACCAAAACTATTTTATTCTGCGCTTTTTGATAAAATTGCCGCCAAGGCAGAGCAATAACCATTAATAAATTAGCTAATAAAATTAGCCAATAAAATATTGAATTATCAATAAGATGTGAAATTTGAATTTTAGTATAATAACTCAAAGAAAAAGGAATGTTAATCATCAAAACAACAGCGACAATCAGGGATGTTATTAATATTTTACTTTTAACTTGACCGAGCCTTGAACAAAGAAATAATTTAGCGTTTTTTTGCTCTGAGTAAAAACTTTTATTGTCTTCCTGATTACTAAACATATTAACTACAGATAAGCTCAATAAGAATTTATAAGCAATGTGAATTACCAAATATAATATAACGGGTAAAATAACATTAAAACCAATAGCAATAACCATTACCCCCATGGCAATGATAGAAAGATAACAAAGTAAACTAATAATATGATCTTCAAATATTGCTTTAAAACCAGCATATAAAATCATCACAATTCCAATATATTTTAGCAATTCAAAACCAGCAAAAATTTTTATTAATAAAATAATAGAAACCTTGGTAGTAAAATTAATTAAATATAAAAAACCAGCAGAAGAGGCTTGTTTATAATAATTTACCATCCATCCAGAAAATGGCGGCACAGCTATATTAATTACCATACCTGCAAACATAATATAAAAAATATAATTTGAGTATAATGGATCATCAATTAACTCTGTTACGTTAATTATATTGACGCTTCCTGTTTGGGCAATAATATGTACTATACCAATTAGAATCATTCCGCTGCTAATGGAATGAGTAAGAAAATATTTCTTTGCTGAGTTTTTACTTTTACTTTTATTACCAATAAAAATAATAAAGCTAGAAGCTATCATCATTATTTCAATGCCAACGAACATTGATATTAAATCATTAGATAATATTGTAAACAAGGCAAATGCCCCGTAGATTGAGCCAAAAATTAATTCTTTATATTTGCTCTTTTTAATTGCATATTCATTAGAAACCAAAATTATCAGCAAAATAACCGGAGCCATAAGCTCGCTAATTTGATTATATTGCCAAGATATTTCAAAATTATATAATTCGTAATTACCCGTTCCTATTCCACACAGCAATATTAACAAATAACTAACAACAGGGCTAAGTAAAGTCACCAACTGAAAGAATTTATTTTTTTTTTCTTCAATTAGAGCAAAAACTAAAGTAGCAATTATTATTAATAATGAGGGGTGAAATAAAATCATCATCTTATAAAAAACTTAAAAACAGACTTATAATTTGCCAAATGAAGAAGAAACAAATTACCATGCTTACACATATTGCTAAACTGAGCAACATAAATATAGGTAAAGATGTTTCTTTTTTACCGCTATATGCATGTATATTTTTATCCTGTATGTTAATTGCTGTTTCAGGTGGTTTTTTGTAGATCATACTAATTATTTTAATCATATAAACACTAGAAAATACGCTGCTAATACCAACAACGATCATCACAAAAAAATTCTGCACCTCAGCAGCTGCCAGCATAATATAAAATTTGCTAATAAAACCAGCAAAAGGAGGCATACCAACAAGCGAAAGCCCAGAGATTAACATAATGAAACTGGTTTTAGGCATTGTTTTGCTTATCCCAGCTAGTTGGTTAGTGTAATAAGTTTTCTTTAAACTATAAAAATTGCCAGCTGAATAAAACATACAAATCTTTGTAAAAGCATGAGAAACCATATGAATAACCGCTGCCATCATCCCCTTAGGCGTAAAAAGAAAAGCAGATATTAAAGCTAAACTTAACTGATTAATAGTAGAATAAGCAAGAATCATTTTAATCTCACTAGATCTAACAGCTTGAACAGAACTATATAATATCGTAAAAGCTGGTAACAAAATAAACCAATTATATTGAGTAAATAAATATTGTAAATAATCTAAACCAAAAACATAAAATAATATTTTATATATACAAAACAAACCAGTTTTAACAACCACAACGGCATGAAGTAAGGCGCTCACTGGGTAAGATGCAACCATCGCTGCAGGAAGCCAACCGTGCAAAGGATACAAGGCTGTTTTGCTAACACCAAAAACAAAAGCAATCAATAATAAAACACTCGTAGTATCAGAAAAATATTCACGAATAAAACCTCCATTTACAAAGGTTCCGCTCCCAATGCTAGAATAAACAAATATTATAGCAGGCAGAAATAATAATAAACCACTAACCATCAATATTTTTAAATATTTTAATAAACCATCAACTGATTTTCCGCTTATTTGGTGTATAATCAAAGGAATAGTGCATAATGTTAGCATTTCGTAGCCGACAAACATTGTAATTAAGTTCCAAGATAAAGCAACAAAACACCCAGATAAAACACAACCGCTAACGAACATTAAATATCTACTAGAATTATTAAATTCATTAACAGCAAGGAATTTTATCGTATATAACAATGCAGGAGTCCAAAAAAAAGCAATAAGCGTAAGAAATATAACCCCCAAGGGCTCTAACCCAAAAGCAATGGAATATTTTCCAATATTTATTAAATTAAAATTCAGCTCTATCCCCTGAACAAATAAATAGTCAATAATTAGTATATTTAAAAAAAATGCAGAGCTAATTGTCAGTAATAAAACAGATCTTTTTTTAGTATCTCGCTTATTTATGTATGGCGCAATTAAATTAACCATACCAATTAACATTGTAGATATTATCAAAAAATTTGGATTAAAAATATTTGTCATAATTAATTACTATTTTAAATCAAACTTATTTGACAAAATTCTATTTTCTAAACCATTAATAATACCATCTGTTAATTCTTCAGCAACTTTAGCCATACCCAGCTTTTTTTTTAACCAAAATTGCTTATTGCCGATATATTGAATCGAAACATCATCTTCATATCTTTTCTTAATAAAAGAATATAAATCATCTATACCATCTACTAACCCATAATCTAAAGCCTTTTGACCCGACCAAAAAGCACCACTAAATAAAATATCATCACTTTGAGTTAATTTACCTTTTCTACTATTTTTAACATGGTCAATAAAATGGTTATGACAATTTTTTTGTAATTCCTTTATAATCTTTATATCAGATTCTTTTAAAGGTGAAAACGGGTCAAGTACAGATTTACTTTTCCCCTCAGTAATAATCCTTCTTTCTATTCCCATTTTTTCTATAGCTGCTTGGAAACCAAAACTGCTGGAAATTACACCTATACTACCAACTATAGAGCTCTGACTTGCAAAAATCTTATCACCTACGCAAGCAAGCCAATAACCACCAGAAGCGGCAACATCTTCAACAAAACTATATATTGGCACCTCATATTCATCAGCTAAATCACGTAATCTTTTTGCAATTAGCTCAGATTGTACGGGCGAGCCACCCGGAGAATTAATGCATAAACATACAGCTTCAAGATTATTAATTTTAAATATTTTTTCTATGTTTTGATTAAGTGCACTAAGTGTAAGACCAGATTTTAGAGAACTGATTTTACCGATAACACCCTCCAACCTTAAAACAGCAACAACAGGTTTACTATTAAAACCAAAAGGTAATAATGAAATTAATTGATCAAAACGTCCAGGACTCTTAGAACGTAAGGATATTTTAGAATTAACAGCAACATTTTTATTTTTATGAGTTATTTTCATTCGTTTTTTCCCCGTTTTTAATTTCATTTTTTATATTTTTATCAATTTTTTTAATAATTTTTGGCTTTAATTGTCTATTCAGTGAAGTAACCTTATAGCTATTTTTCGGCATTGGATAATTTCCTGGAATTTCTGAAATTATTAATTCTCTAATTTTGTCATCGTACCATTTTGTATTACCTTTAAATATTATTTTTATCCTGCCATCTTGATCTATTAAAAATGATGTAGGCAAACCAACAACAGACATAGAGCTAAACAACATGTTTTTATGATCATAATATAATTTCAAATGTCTTATTTCATTTTGTTTAAAATATTTTTTTGCTATTTCTATACCATTAAAATCCTCAGACACTGAAATAATTTCAAATGGTAATTTACGAAAATCTTTTTGTAAAACGTCTAAGCTAGGTAACTCCTCTGAGCAAGGTCCGCACCAAGTAGCCCAAAAAGAAATAAGTATAGTTTTTCCTTCAAACTGATCTAAAAAAACAGCTTCTTCTTTTTCGTTAAAAATTTTAACTTCAGGAGCAAACGGCCCGTCAACTCTTGTAATTGTAGATTTTGCCGCATATGAATTAGTGTATAAGATAATTATAGTAATAAAATTAACAAACAAGAAAAATATCTTTGTCGGAAGTTTTTTCATCGAATATAATACGGTTTGAACTATAATATCTTATAATAAATTTATATATTAAATAATATGATGAAACAAATTATTTTTTTTATATTACTGATAATAAGCCTATCTTCTTGTGGTTTAAAAAAAGATCTTACTCTTAAAACTCATCATGAAGATTTGGCTAATCATTATCATAAAGAGTGCTAGATGATTTCAGCAACATTCACATTTTTTACTATAGTAACAATCATTGCACCAATTTTTGGTAAATATATATCATATATATTTTTCAATGACAGGCTTCACTTATCAATCCCAAATATTAGTAAAAACAAAATTCTTAAGCAGCAAGACTGGCGTAGATATTTCTTTAGTTTAATGAGTTTTAACTTAATTTGTATATTTACTAGTTTTATTATTATTTTCTTCCAAGAATATTTTCCAGCATCAAACAATGTGACTAAGGAATTAAATTTTGCAGCAAGTTTAAATGCTGCTATTTCCTTTTCTACAAGTACATTTTGGCATGGACATAATGCAGAAGAAGGGTTGACAATTTTTAGCCAAATATTTGGCCTTACTATGCAAAATTTTGCATCTTCTGCTACTGGAATAGCTGTGTTTATGGCTTTTATCAGAGGGATTTTAAATAATAATAACCAATATATTGGCAATTTTTATGATGATTTTTTTCGTGGTTTTATTTTTATCTTATTACCAATATCAGCAATTATATCTTTGGTTTTAATATATTTTGGCGTTCCACATGATTTCACAGGTGTAATTAATTATGAAAATCTTGAAGGAAGCAAAGAAAGTTTGTTTGTTGGGCCAGCAGCAGGGCAAATGGCAATAAAACACTTAGCTGCTAATGGTGGCTCAATATTTAACGCCGGTTCTGCGCATCCATTTGAAGCACCATCAAGAACCGTCATTATGATTGAATTATTTGCCATTGTAATAATGCCTATCGCATCAATATTTGCTTATGGATTTTGCATAAAAAATATTCAAATTAGCTGGGCTCTATATGTTATGGTAATTATTGTTATGGTTGCATCTTTATATGTTTTAAACATAGGAGAAACAGATTATTCTGTACCTTTAATCTTAGAAGGAAGGAGTTTAGACGATAATTTTAACTATACAGGTAAGGGATTAATATATGATAAATTTCCTTCACTAATGTGGGTTCTCTCTATTACTATGAGCTCTGATGGTTCAGCAAATGCCTGTCTTGAAAATTATTCACCACTTAGCACAGTTGTGTTATTTTCCAACATAGTTGTAAGTAAATTTGTTATGGAAGGCGTTGGCTCTGGCTTCTTTGCGATGCTAGCTTATTTAATTGTTTCTGTCTTTTTAAGAGGTTTAATTGCCGGTAAAAGCACTAATTTCTTTGGCAAAAAAATTACT
The DNA here is from genome assembly GCA_964352655.1 of uncultured Rickettsiaceae bacterium. Classification (GTDB taxonomy): domain Bacteria; phylum Pseudomonadota; class Alphaproteobacteria; order Rickettsiales; family Rickettsiaceae; genus Megaera. The sequence goes on along the minus strand of CAYGSI010000025.1, from coordinate 7,402 downwards.
ATTAATGAAATTAACTATGTCATCATAGTATTTTTAATTACACCCGTTGGTGTATTGATATTTACTGGTATCACATTACTTTTATCAAAATCACAAGAAATTATTACTTATCATGGCTCTCAAGCAATAACAGACATAGCTTATAATTTTGCTTCAGCCTTTACAAATAATGGATCAAATTTTTCAGGGGTTGATATTACCAGCAATTATTTTAACTATATGACCGGGCTTGCAATGTTTATTGGAAGATATACCATAATTTATTATTCATTAGCAATTAGTGGCTCTTTTGCTTGTAAGAAAAAAATTCATAAAGATATCGATATACATGACCAATCAGCTTTTGAACTAAGTATATTTTTGCTAATTACAGTAACAGCCGTTGGTGCTATAATGTTTACACCACTACTTATTTTAGGACCTTTAGTTGAGTTTATGAGTGTTTAATACTTAAATTTTTTTCAATTATATAATAATAAATAACACTACTAATTAGCCAATCTTTTTATTTTTTGTAATTTACGTATTATTACATCTCTTTTCATTTTTGAAACATAATCTGTTAGTAATTTTCCATCAATATGATCCATCTCGTGCTGGATTACCCTAGCTAACCAACCAACTGCATCTAATTCTTGAGCTTTATTATTATAATCAAGATATTTAACCTTTATAGCTTGATGACGAACAACAGATATCTTGTTTTTTGGCACCGAAAGACACCCCTCTTCTGCTTCAGACATCTCTTTAGACATTTCTATTATTTCAGGATTAGCCATAAAAATAGGATAAAAATTCTTTTCTCTTTTTACTTCATCATCATCTTTTAAATCAAAAACTAAAATCCTTTTGGTAATTCCAACTTGATTTGCAGCTAAACCAACCCCCTCATCATGATACATAGTATCCAACATGTCATCCATAATTTTCCTAACATCATCACCAACATAATCAACCGGAGATGATTTTGTTTTTAAAATAGGGTGCGGCGCCCAAAGGACATTTAAAACAGACATAGCATAGCTTTAAAACAATTTATCTAAATGCTGATATTATACCTTAAATCCCATAAAAAGTAAATCAACTAAACAAAAATATCACTCAAATGGTTTAACTACAACCATTGTAACAGCAATTATCATAAACAAAACAGGAGCTTCATTAATGATCCTATAAAATTTTTCAGAATGTTTATTTTCACCTCTAGCAAAAGCTTTTACCCATTTTGCATTAAGGCCATGCAACATGGTAAGCATTAAAACAGCTGCCATTTTTATATGGAACCAAATCTCAAGAGCTGCAAAACCGTATATATAAGCAACTAAAAAACCAAAAACATAAGTAGATATCATTGCTGGCGTCATTATCAATCTAAGTAATTTTTTTTCCATGACCTGAAACATTTTATCAGATTCTGAACCAATTTTCACTTTAGTATGATAAACAAATAATCTTGGCATATAAAACATCGCAGCCATCCAGGAAATGACAGATATAACATGCAAAGATTTATACCATAAAAAATAAACTTCCATAAAATTCTAAGCACAAGGGCATTTACTAAATTCTTTCGGACAAATTCTTTTAAACTTACTTGAAGTAATTATAGGAGCATCTGTTTTCACCATATTTTCTATCATTAAACTCAACGATTTTATAAAAATATTGTTAACGCTAAGGGTAGGAACTCTAATATAATCTATTTTAAATAAATCAGCAATTTCTTTATATTCAATATCAAGCTCTACTAAAGTTTCAACATGTTCTGAAACAAAAGCTATTGGTACTATTACGATAGATGTTTTTTGCTCTCCAGCAAGTTTTATTTCATCTTCTGTATTGGGTCCAATCCATTTTAATGGGCCGATTCTACTTTGATAGGCGATTTTGTAATCAAGATTTTTAAATTTTGATTTAAGTAATAATTTCTTAACTATTTTTTCTACAGTTCGTCCTACTTGCCATTGATAAGGGTCACCTTTTTTTACTATTTTCTCAGGCAAACCATGAGCAGAAAAAATCATTCTAAATTCATTTAATTTCTCTAATTTAGCAACAGATTTTTCAATCAAATCAACGTGAGAATTGATAAAATTTTCATCTGTCGGATAGCAACAAACGGATTTAATGTTGATGCTATCTTTATTTTTCAATTTTTTTGTAAATTCTTCAAAAGAAGAAGCTGTAGTTGTTGTAGAAAATTGAGGATATAAAGGTAACATTATTACCTCATCTGGTTTATATTTCTCAATTTCAACTACTACTTCATCAGTCATTGGATGCCAGTGACGCATGCAAATAAAAACGTTAAAATCAATATTTTTATTTTTAGCCAAAACCATCTCAAGATTTTTTTTCTGATTCATAGTTTGTTCTAAAATTGGAGATTTATTGCCAGTATGAGCATAAATTTTCTGAGCAAATTTTTCCCTTTTGCTAGAAATAATTTTTGCTATAAAAAACCTTAAAAAGCAAGGTAAAGTGATAATATATTTGTCATTAAATAAATTAAATAAAAATGGTTTTACAGCTTCTTTTTTATCAGGCCCACCCAAATTGAAAAGCACTACAGCTATTCTTTTTTTAGGGTCATCTATAATCTTTGACATAATTAACTAAAAACTCTACATTTTCTACCGGAGTAGTTGGAAATATACCATGCCCAAGGTTAAAAATAAATTTACCATCTACAAGTTTTGACAAAATATCATCAGCTTTTTCTCTAATTTTATCTTTATCACCCAGAAGCAGCACAGGATCTAAATTCCCCTGAACTAAAATATTTTCTTGCCATTTTTTCATCATATCAACTGGTACAAATTGATCAACACTAATTCCATCAACTCTGGTGTTTTCTATATATTTTTCATACAAAAAACCTGAAGATTTAGGAAAACCTATTATTGGAATTTCGGGATGTTTACTCTTGATTGCATCCACAATTTTCCTTGTTGGTTTTATAACAAAATCATCATATTCCCCACCAGCTAACATACCAGACCAAGAATCAAAAAGCTGTATAACATCAACTCCAGCATCTATTTGACCAATTAAATATTCTATCGTTTTATCAGTAATAATTTCTACAAGTTCTTTTGCTAAAGCTTGTTTTGTGTAAAGAAAATTCTTACTCACAGAAAAATCCTGCTTCCCCCTTCCCTCAAGCATATAACTAATTACAGTCCACGGACTTCCAGCAAAACCGATCAAAGATTTATCCCTACCTAAACTTGAACGAACTAAACTTACCGTATCATAAATATTATTTATTTTTTTATCAAACTTATTATTCAATAAATTCAAATCTTTTTCAGTTTCAAATTTACGCAATATTGGGCCCTCTCCTTTTTTAAATTTTACATCCCAACCAATAGCATGAGGCAAAACTAATATATCAGAAAAAATAATTGCGGCATCAAAATTAAATCTTTGAATTGGTTGCATTGTAACAATAGATGCTTTTTTTGAATCGTAGCATAATTCTAGAAAATCATTAACCCCTTTTCTTATTTCCATATATTCAGGTAAATACCTACCAGCTTGTCTCATAAACCAGATGGGTATTTTTTTATTTTTGCCGGTAAAAGCTTCTTGAAAAATAGTCATTTTGTTCTCTACTAAATAATAATTAATTATAAATATATATATTTATTTTAAGTTGTTGTAGGTAAAAAGATAATGTAGATTATTATTTACCCACAGAATTATCAACAATTTATTTTATTAAAAACTAAGAAAATATTAGTGCGGTATGTATTTATAAGAAATATCCACATAACATTTTATACAGTGAATAAAATAGTGGAGTATATATGTCGTAATGTTTATATATAATAGGTTGTAAGAGATATTATTTTTTATGTACAAAACTATCCACTGGTTATATAAATTATTATTATTGTTGTTTTACCCTTTGTTTTACTGGGGTTTAAAGAAAGAAAATAATTTTATAAAAGTTTTTTGTCCACAATCAGTGTGTGTATATTTATGAAGAAGCTTGTAGTTCACCTAATATCTGAATCCTCTGGCCAAACAGTTAAACATGCTGCAAATACCGCGCTTGCAAAATTTGTTGATATTGAAGTAAAAAAATATCACTGGCCTATGACAAGAAATGAAAATTTATTAGAAGAAGTTTTTAAAGTAATAAGAAAAAAACCCGGGGTTGTTTTATACACTGTGTCCAATCATATTTTGAGAGATAAATTAAAACGGTTTTCTTTAGAACTTAAAGTTCCTTGTATATCGGTGGTAAGTAGAATTGTTAGTGAAATATCAGATTATCTAGGAGTCAGGGTTGTAGATAATATTGGTTTTGGCAATAAGTTTGATGAAACTTATTTTGATAAGGTTGAGGCAATAGAATATTCTTTAAAACATGATGACGGTCAAATTTTAGAAGATTTAGACGAAGCTGATATAATTTTAATTGGCCCCTCTAGAACGTCAAAAACCCCCACTTCTGTTTATTTAGCATATAATGGTTTTAAAACTGCAAATATCCCACTAGTTCATGATTGTCCATTTCCATCAGAAATATTTTTGCTTAGGAAGCCAGTTATTTTTGGTCTTGTTATTAACCCAAGTATATTAATAGAAATAAGAGAAAGTAGGATGAATTTTTTACAGGTTAAGGAGTCATCTAACTATACAAACATAAAAACCGTACAGGAAGAGTGTAGAGAGGTAAGAAAATTATGTTTAAAAAACAACAGAAAAATTATCGATGTATCGCGTAAATCTATCGAGGAAACAGCGGCTGTTATTATGAAATATTATTATGAAAACAAAAAAAACAGAGTCTAACAAGATGAATTTTGTGGCTATTACAGGTAGCTTTGCTTCTGGTAAAAGCTTTGTATCGAGTTATATAATAGAGAAAAAACACAGGGTTTTTTCTTGTGATGATTTTGTTAAAGATTTATATTTAGATAAAGGGGTACAAAAACATGTGGCTAACATCCTTGAGATACCTTTTTTTGATAAAAATATTATTTTAGAAAAAATTTATAGTGATGATATTAAACGAAGAGCTCTAGAGGATTATATACATCCAAAGGTAAGAAAATCTATTATGAAATTTAAAAATGATCATCAACAGGAAGATATTTTATTTGTTGAAATACCTTTATTATTTGAAGGAGGATTTGATAATTATTTTGATTTTTCTATTTGTGTGTATTGCGATGAAAAAATAAGATTGAAAAGAGCTGAAAAAAGAAGTAATTTTAGTCTTGATATATATAAAAAAATTACCAAAATCCAGTTTCCATATCAGAAAAAAATATCTTTATCAGATTTCCAAATAAATACAGGTATTTCTGTTTTAGAGACAAAAAAACAAATTGATAAAATTATAGATAATTTATTGTAGAACAAACATGGAAATATATTTTATATCAGATGTAGTAGGAATATTAGGCGTTGGGTTTATCTTATTAGCATTTTTGCTTCTTCAACTGGATAAAGTAACGTCATCGTCAATGTTTTATTTGTTACTTAATGCTGTAGGAGCTTTGTTATTACTTTTTTCCCTCTATTATCACTGGAATTTAGCATCGGTAATAATAGAATTTTTTTGGTTTTTTATATCTTGTTATGGAATATTGAGAGTCAAGTTTTTTGTAAAAAATAAAAGTGATGAAAAGGTATAAAATATCTTTATAGATCTTTCTAGTTGTTTTTTTCTGTTTTTTTTGTTATACATCATTTAAGAAATCAATAAATTTTAATTTTTGAATATGGCTAAAGAAGAATTACTTTCGTTTGAGGGTAAAGTTGTTGAGTTGTTACCAAGCGCATATTTTAAAGTTGTTCTTGATAATGGCCATGAAATTACTGCTCATACATCTGGAAAAATGAGAAAAAACCGTATTCGTATTCTTGTGGGTGATAAAGTTACAGTTGAAATGAGTCCTTATGATTTGACAAAAGGAAGAGTCGTGCATCGTAACTAATATATTCATATTTTTCCAAAAAATTCTAAATTTTACCAAGTAAATCATTTTATTTGAAGGGTGTTTTCTATGAAAAAGAAAAAACACAAAAAGGATAATACAAAAAAACGTGCTACCTTAAAAAAGAACTATTGTAATACTATAACTCAAGCGATAAATCAAAAAAATATATCAAAATTTAAGCAGCTTATCAATAAGGATAATGTGAATAAATTGATAGATGATTTAGCGCCAATACATAAAATATCAAAATTAAACTATGATAAGGCGCGAGTTTTTCTTGAAGAAATAAAAAATGTACCTTGTTTTGATTTTAATGTAAAAACAAAACAAGGGGATACTATATTACATATTTTAGCAAAAAAGAACAAAATGAAACTTTTTGAATATGTTGCAACGAATGGTGCTTCTGTCCTGGAACAGAATATTAACGGTGTAACAGGGTTTCATATAATAACTCAACATCAAAAATTGTCTCTTATAGAGCTTTTTATAAAAAAGGGATGTAAACCAATAGAACAAGATAAATGGGGGAACACAGTTTTACATTATGCAGCAAAAAATTTAGCTAAGAATTTTAGTTTTGATGCTGTTAAAGTTTTTAAAATTATATCTTCTGTTAATGAATTGATAGGTATATGTAATAACTATGGTGATCTTCCTGCAATTAACCTTGATGTTATTTGTCATGCGGCTATTAGAGCAAATAAAGAGCATAAAATTACCTGTTTTTTGAACCGTAAAAACACACCATTTCCTTATAATGAAAAGGTTTTAAATATTTTAATTAACGAATCTATACAGCAAAAACTTAGATTAATAGAATTTTGTAAAAATGATGAAAAATTGATTAAAGAATATAGAATCTTTGATGTTTTACTAAAAAGAAAAGATGGAACTACAATTTTTGATGATATGCATAAGAGAGCTGAAAAAGATGTTTTTTACTCACACTTAAAACAAAAAGTAAAAAATTACTTAGAAAAAAATGAAAGGCATAAAAAAGGTGGCTATGAAAAAGAATATGACAAAATATTCAAATTCAAATGCGGGGTAGAAGATGAAAAGCTTGGTAAAATAAAAACATATATAACTAAAATGACGCAGCTTACATTAGATGAACCAAAAAACATTAATTTTAACGAGCGCATAAAAATCATTACAAAAAAGAAAAAAGCTAGTGAGTTTCTAGAGGGGTTTCTGGTTGAAAATAATAAAAGCAAAAAAATCTCTACTATAGAAATTGAGGGCAAAATACATTTAACTTTTCAGGGTGAGGGTGAGGGTGAGGATGAGGTGACTAATATATTGGGAGATGATTGTTGTTTAAATAATTAGCATATACAGTGTTTGCTCTTTGATTGAACATCTTTTAATATAAATAACAAAGCAGGGCCATTAAATTCTCAATCAGATCAATCAGAGAAAGTCTCTAGAAGGTTGAA